>JAHEIJ010000030.1 GCA_024639445.1 Gammaproteobacteria bacterium | reverse complement strand
GGGCGTGAGGGTTGATAGCCATATCTATAACGGTTACCGGGTGCCACCGTATTACGATTCCATGATTGGCAAACTCATCACCCATGGCGAAGACCGTCATACCGCCATGGCGCGAATGCGTAATGCCCTGAGCGAAATCGTCATCGAAGGAATTAAAACCAATATCCCTTTGCAACAGGAACTGATCAACGACTCCGGTTTTCAGGCCGGTGGCACCAACATTCATTACCTGGAAAAGAAACTGGAAGAGCGTTAATCGCTCTTCCAGTTATCACCAATTCCCGACTTTACCCAAACCGCATGCCCTGGTTGCAACTGGCACTTGAGGCCACCCCTGGCAGTGCCGAGCAACTCTCTGAGTTGTTACATGAGGCCGGCGCGGGTGCGGTAACGTTGCAGGACGCGGCCGACCAGCCTCTGTTTGAACCGCCCCTCGGTACCACGCCATTATGGAACACCACCCGGGTGATCGGTCTGTTTGCGGCTGACACCGATATTCCGGCTGTGCTGGCTTCACTGCAACAACAGCTTGCCCCTGATCCTCTTCCTGCCTGGCATTTGAACCCGCTGGAGGATCGCGACTGGGTACGCGCCTGGATGGATGACTTCCAGCCCATGCGCTTCGGTGAGCATCTATGGATCTGCCCTACCGGTTACACGCCACCCGAGCCTCAGGCAGTCAATATTTTGCTGGATCCGGGCCTGGCCTTTGGAACCGGCACTCACCCGACTACCGCCATGTGCCTGCGCTGGCTCGACGCCCATGCACCTCAAGGCTTGAAGGTCATCGACTATGGCTGCGGCTCTGGGATTCTGGCCATTGCCGCCTGTAAACTCGGTGCCTGTCACGCCAGTGGAGTAGACACCGATCCCCAGGCCTTGTTGGCCACCCATGACAACGCGGAAAAGAATCAGGTTAGCGACTGTATCGACGTTTGTTTACCTGCGGATTTCCGCTCATCGCCCGTTCCATTATTACTGGCCAACATTCTTGCCGGTCCGCTGCAAAGCCTCGTTCCCCGTTTCAGTGAGCTGGTCGAACCGGCAGGCCATATCGTGCTTTCCGGTATTCTTGCGGAACAGGCGGAACCGGTTATGCAACAATATCAGGCAGCCTTTGATATTCAACTGGTCGACCAACAGGAAGACTGGGTGTGCCTCGCCGGCCGACGGCGATAAAGATTCAGAAATAACGGATTGTGAAAAAGGCAGTGGCTTCTTATACTGCCTGAACTACTCTCATTCATTTATTGGCCGCTTATTTAGATGTACACCTGCTGCCCCCATTGCCAAACCTGTTTTCGTATTACCAAGGCTCAACTTGATGTCGCCCAGGGCAAGGTACGCTGTGGCCATTGCCAGGAGATCTTCAACGGCAAGGAAAACTTACGGGAAAACATTTCTGCCAGTGAATCCAAACCCTCTCCAACGGCCACCCAACCCATTCCTTCGACAGTTTCCCCTTTGCAACCTGAAGCTGAGAAGGACTTAGCCAAAAGCGCGGCTGCTGACTTTGATCTGTTTGACCTGAATTCGATCCCGGATAGCACCACGGAAGAGAAAGCCTGGCTTGAGGAACCGAAAGAGCAAGCCGATGATTTTGTCGTCGTGGAATCCGATGAATGGCTTGAGGATGATGAGTCAGATGACGACGTAACTCTCAACCTCGACATGGATGACTATGAATTCGATGCAGAGGAAGAAACACCCGTCCTCCCTGAAACAGATATTCAAACGGAAAAACCGACCAGCGAAACACCATCACGTTATGAGTTCGTTGATAATGAAATGCCTGAAGAGCAACAGGACATTGATCAATTTATTGCTGAGGTGAATGCCCAGTTATCAGAGGCGATTGAGGAGCCCGCCAAGACTGATCCCTTCCACTTGGAAAAGGAAATGAATGTGGACTTTAAGTCTGGACTAAAGCCTGAAGTGGATGAACCTGAAGAACCTTTTCAGTCTCCAACATCCCGAACCGATGATGAGTTTAAAAAGGCTTTTCTCGCAAACCTAGACTCCGACCTGGCACTGGAACCAATAAGTTCTGAATCTGCGCCTGAACAAACTGTACCCGAACCAACTCCACCTGAACCTATTTTTCCCCCTGCCACTGAGCCAGCAAAACCTGAAGTCAAACCCGACATGGGAGCAGTAGATGATATTCTGACCACAGCCAGGCAACCGACCACTACCACCAGGCCGGTGCATACAGACAACATTCCATTCCATTTGCGTGACTCCCTGCTGGTGGAAGAAAAACCGCGTAATCCGATAAAGCTGATATTCGGAATGCTGGCCATTCTTATATTCAGTGCTGTGCTGTTAGGCCAGTTGGCCTTCTTTCGCAGCAGTCAACTGGTTGATAAGGTTCCTGCCTTGCAATCCATGGTGGAGAAATTCTGTACCTCAGTCCCCTGTGTCTATTCCGGGCCCAGGGATGTCAACCAAATCAAGCTGGTGAGTCGCGATATTCGGCTACATCCCAAGGTCGACAATGCCCTCTTGATCAGCGCCACCTTTATAAACCGCGCTTCCTTCAAACAGGCTTACCCTGATATCACGGTTACCCTGTCGGATTTGAGTGGGGCCATAGTGGCACAGCGACAATTTAAGCCTGCAGAATATCTGGGACGGCTGAATAGCCCGTTTCTTCTGATGTCATCGGGTAAACCGGTGCAGATCGCACTTGAAGTCGTTGATCCAGGAAAAGATGCTGTCAACTTTGAATTCACCTTTCAGTAAACGACAAGCAAAACCCGCTCCATTTAGCAAGTTCTTTTTCATCACTCCATCGCTTTTATGACTGTACAAGAGCGAGTATCATTATCGACCCGCAGGTCGCCCCCTGGACCGCGGCAACGATAACAATGTAGTACCCATGCAAATCGGACCATATCAGCTCAACAATCGGTTGATCCTAGCGCCTATGGCGGGTGTCACGGATCTCCCCTTTCGTCAGCTCTGCAAGCAGCTGGGCGCGGGCATGGCCGTGTCAGAAATGGTTTCATCCAATTCCCTGCTCTGGGGCAGCAAGAAAACCCAGCGCCGTGCCAGTCATGCCGGCGAAATTGAACCCAAGTCCGTGCAGATCATGGGAACCGAGCCCGCCATGATGGCCGAGGCGGCAAAATTTAATGCCGACCAGGGTGCCCAGATCATCGATATCAATATGGGCTGCCCGGCAAAGAAAGTCTGTAATGTCCTGGCAGGTTCCGCCCTGCTACGCGATGAAAGCCTGGTGGGCCGGATTGTCGAGGCCGTGGTGAATGCCGTTGACGTGCCGGTGACATTGAAAATCCGTACCGGCTGGGACCGGGACAATCGCAACGCAGTGCAGATCGGGCGCATTGCGGAAACGGCGGGCATCCAGGCCCTGGCCATTCATGGTCGTACCCGTGCGGATCAATATAAAGGTGAGGCGGAATACGACACCATTGCGGCGGTAAAACAACGGCTCTCCATCCCGGTTATTGCCAATGGCGATATCAGTACACCGGAAAAGGCCAGGTTCGTACTCGATTACACGGGTGCCGATGCCGTGATGATCGGCCGTGCGGCACAGGGCCGTCCCTGGATCTTCAGGGAAATCGATCACTACCTGCAAACCGGTGAGAAATTACCGGAACCGGAAGTGGCCGAGGTACGCAACATCCTGCTGAATCATTTGCAGAACCTGTATGACTTCTACGGGGAATACACCGGTGTGCGCGTGGCACGCAAACACATCAGCTGGTACAGCAAGGGCCAATCACATGGCGCCGCGTTTCGCCAGGCAGTGAACCGAGTTGACACCATTGAAGATCAACTTGATATGACGCACGCTTTTTTTGAAAAACTAATAATAAGGGAGGAAATGGCAGCATGAGCGAAGCGCTACGTGTTGACTCAGTCATAACAACAATCACCGAGTCTGAAGCTGAGGCGAGTAGCCAAACCTTGCGGGAGTGTGTGGAAGATGCCATCAGCAGTTATTTCGAACATCTGGATGGTCATCCTGCCGGGGAACTCTACAAAATGGTGATGGAGGAAGTCGAAGAACCCCTGTTCCGCAGCGTACTGGAATATACCGGTGGTAACCAAAGCAAGGCCTCGGAACTGCTCGGTATCAATCGCGGAACCCTGCGCAAGAAATTAAAACTGTATGGATTGCATGACTGACATGTAAACAAACTCTTTCCGGATTTTTAAATTGGCAACAACAGATTCCGGGGTATAAACCCCGCCCTCGCTGTTTGACTCACAAAAAGGCTAACCCATGGCTAACATCACCCGCGCCTTGATCAGCGTCTCCGATAAAACCGGCATTGCCGATTTCGCCAAACAACTGCATGACCAGTTTGGCGTGGAAATTCTTTCCACCGGCGGAACGGCTAAACTGCTGGCGGACAAGGGGATTCCCGTGGTAGAAGTCTCAAGTTATACCGGCTTCCCGGAAATGATGGACGGCCGTGTAAAAACCCTGCATCCCAAAATCCATGGTGGCCTGTTGGGACGCCGTGGCATGGATGACGCAGTCATGGCGGAATATGATATTCCGCCCATCGATATGGTGGTGGTGAACCTCTATCCCTTTGAACAGGCCATTGCCAAGCCGGACTGTGATCTCCCAACGGCAATAGAGAATATCGACATCGGTGGGCCGACCATGTTGCGCGCCGCCGCCAAGAATCACGCTGCTGTCACTGTCGTCGTGGATGCGGCTGATTACGACCGGGTCCTGGCTGAAATGGCGAACAATGCTGGCGCTGTCAGTGAGGCAAGCCGCTTCGATTTAGCGGTGAAAACATTTGAGCATACGGCCAAGTATGATGGGGCTATTGCCAACTACCTGGGAACAATTAAACCCAATGGTAGCAAAACCGTTCTGCCGCGGACTTTCAATAGCCAGTTCATCAAGGCCCAGGAAATGCGCTATGGCGAGAATCCACATCAAAGCGCGGCCTTCTATGTGGAGGCGAACACGACAGAAGCCAGTGTTGCCACTGCGCAACAGCTCCAGGGCAAGGAGCTGTCCTATAACAACATCGGCGATACGGATGCCGCGCTGGAATGTGTTAAACAATTTTATGAAAGCCCTGCCTGTGTCATCGTCAAGCATGCCAACCCCTGTGGTGTCGCACTGGGCAGCAACTTGCTGGATGCCTACAACCGAGCTTATTCCACCGATCCCGAGTCCGCCTTCGGCGGCATAATTGCTTTCAACCAGGCGCTTGACGCCAAGACGGCTGAAGCGATTGTGGATCGCCAGTTTGTAGAGGTCATTATAGCTCCCAGGGTAAATGCGGATGCTGTAGAGGTGATCAAGAGCAAAAAGAATGTACGCCTGCTGGAATGTGGCGAATGGACTAAAGAAGCCAATCAACGCTTGGACTTCAAGCGCGTTAATGGCGGCTTACTGGTCCAGGATGCCGATTTACTCCTGCACCAGGAACTCAAGGTCGTGACCCAACGCGAACCTTCAGAGCAGGAAATGGCGGATTTGTTGTTTAGCTGGAAAGTGGCCAAGTATGTTAAATCCAACGCCATTGTCTACGGCAAGGACCATATGACCATTGGCGTTGGCGCCGGACAAATGAGCCGAGTTAATTCCGCTCGTATCGCCGGTATCAAAGCTGAACATGCCGGCCTGGAAGTCAAAGGCTCAGTCATGGCCAGTGATGCCTTTTTTCCTTTCCGCGATGGTCTGGACCAGGCAGCGGAAAACGCTATTACCGCCGTGATTCAACCCGGTGGATCCATGCGCGATGAGGAAGTCATCGTGGCCGCCGATGAGCACAATATTGCCATGGTGTTTACCGGTATGCGACATTTCCGCCATTGAACAAAAATGAACAAACTATTCTTTGAAAAGGACACACGGTGTCCTTTTTTATTTTCCAGTCGTCTTGCAATAAGACCATGATAGACGTGCGTTAATTCCAGACAACGATCTGTTTGGACAAGTGTCATATCTCCTGTTACAACAGACTTCTATACTGGTTTAGACGTAACATCACCTGAGCCGATTGTGTAATAAGATAAATAAGGACTGTTGACCATGAAAAAACCGTTGCTGATTGTGGTGGTGTCACTGGTAGTGCTGCTGGGTGGCATTTTCGGTTTCAAGCAATGGCAGCAATTCAGCATGCAGGCCCGTATGGCGCAAGCATTCCCCCCCGCCACAGTGGCTGCCACCGAGGCCATCCATGAAAACTGGGTACCGACGCTGCGGGCAGTCGGTTCACTTGATGCGACTAACGGCATCAGCGTCGCGGCTGAAGTCGGTGGCATCATCAAGGAAATCGTGTTCACTTCCGGCGAACGGGTTGAGCAAGACACCATCCTGATTCGGCTGGATGATGCGGTGGATCGCGCCGCCCTGGATGCGCTGCGGGCCGATCGTCGCCTGGCGCAGATCAAGTTCAACCGCAGCAAGGACCTGCTGAAAAAACAGGTCACCTCCAAGTCAGAATACGATGAAGCCCAGGCTTTATACGAGGCCTCCCTGGCGCGGGTCGCCGAACAGGAAGCGGTGATCAATAAAAAAGTGATTCGCGCCCCTTTCAGTGGTTTGCTGGGTATCAGTGAAGTCGATATTGGCCAGTACCTGGAGCCGGGTGATCGCATAGTGAGCCTGCAGGCACTGGATCCCATTTATGCGGACTACACCCTGCCGGAGCGCTATCTGCACCAGGTCGCAGTCGGACAGGAGGTCCGGGTCAGTGTAGAAGCCATGCCCGGAAAAATCTTTCGCGGCGTCGTCAGCGCGATCGATGCGGATATCAACCGGGCAACCCGTACCTTGAAGATCCGTGCCACCCTGCCCAACCGCGAACAGCATTTGCGACCCGGGATGTTTGCTGAAGTGCAGACCCTACAGGCAGAAAGCCAACAGGTGCTCACCATCCCTCACACCGCTGTCAGTTATAACACCTATGGCGATTTCGTCTATTTAATTGAGCAACAGGATGGAGGTCTCAGGGTTAAACGGCAACAGATTGTGAGCGGTGAAAATCGTGCCGGTCGTGTTGCGATTAGGCAGGGACTGCAAGCCGGCAATCAGGTGGTGCGGACCGGCCTGGTGAAGCTGCGCGATGGCATGCCGGTGCAGATTGATAACAAGATCGAAATGAATGACGCGGAGATCAAGGGCGAATGAAGTTTACCGATATCTTCATTCACCGCCCCGTGCTAGCGACGGTCGTCAGTCTGTTGATCCTGCTGATGGGGCTGCGCTCGCTTGGGCTGCTGGAAGTCCGCCAGTTTCCGTTGATCAAGAATACCGTAATTACCGTTACCACCGCTTACCCGGGTGCCAGCTCGGAGCTGATCAAGGGATTTGTCACCACGCCCTTGCAACAGGCCATGGCGGAAGCCAACGGTATCGATTACATCTCTTCCACCAGTTCCCAGGGCCTGTCGACCATCGAGGCCCAGATGCAGCTCAACTATGACCCCAATGCAGCCATCGCCGAAATCCAGGCCAAGGTGGCCAGTAAGCGAGGCGAGTTGCCCGCTGAAGTGGAAGATCCAGTGATTGAATCCACCACCGGGGATCGCACTGCGCTGATGTACCTGGCGTTCTTCAGTGACACCATTCCGCGCCCGCAAATAAGTGACTATGTGCTGCGCGTGGTGCAACCACAATTGCAGGCCCTGCCGGGTGTGGCCAAGGCGCGCCTGTTCTCATCGCAGTTTGCCATGCGCATCTGGCTGGATCCTCAACGCATGGCCGCGCTCGGCGTCACCGGTGAGGATGTGGTGAATGTGTTACGTAGCAATAATTACCAGGCCGGGATTGGTTCCACCAAGGACAAATACGTCACCATCAACCTGACCGCCACCACCGACGTCAATGCGCCGGAAAATTTCCGCAAACTGATAGTGCGTAGTGAAAACGGCAGCCTAGTGCGTCTGCAGGATATCGCCGAAACCGAACTGGGTTCCGAAAACTACGATTTCACCACCTGGTACAAAGGCATTCCTTCTGTATTTATCGGTATCGAACAGGCGCCCGGCGCCAATCCAATCACGGTGGCCGATCGCGTCAATGATCTGATCCCGCGAATTGAGGTTCAGCTACCGCAGGGCATGCTGGTCAAGGTACCGTATGATGCCAGCCAGTTTATCAAGTCCTCCATCAAGGAAGTGTACAAGACCATTATCGAGGCGGTGTTGATTGTACTGGTGGTAATTTTCCTTACACTGGGCTCAGTCCGTGCCGCGATCATCCCGGCGCTAACCGTTCCCTTGTCGATGATCGGCGCGGCGTTCGTTATGTATGTGCTGGGTTATTCGCTGAATCTCCTCACCCTCTTGTCCATGGTACTGGCCATCGGCCTGGTGGTGGATGATGCGATTATCGTGGTGGAAAATATTCACCGTCACATCGAAAATGGCGAACCACGCACGCAGGCAGCATTAAAGGGCGCACGTGAGCTGGCCATACCGATTATTGCCATGACCACCACCCTGCTGGCGGTATACGCCCCCATCGGCTTCATGGGCGGCCTGACCGGGGCGCTGTTCATTGAGTTTGCCTTTACCCTGACCGGAGCGGTATTGATTTCGGGTGTGATTGCCCTGACATTGTCGCCGATGCTCGCCTCGCGGGTATTACGCGAACACGGCAAGGAAGGGCGGTTTGAGCAGAGAGTGGAGCAGGCTTTTACCTGGCTGGCCGATAGCTATCAACGGGCCTTGCACCTCACCCTCAATCACCTCGTGTTGGTCGCCATTGTCGGCGGAGTCATCCTGTTGTCGAATTATTTGATGTATATCAACAGCAAAAACGAACTGGCACCGGATGAAGATCAGGGTATTCTGTTTTTCAGTGCCACCGGGCCTCGCACTGCCACCCTGGAATACCTGGAAGCCTACGGAGGCCAGATCCAGTCGATTTTCGAAACCTTTCCCGAATACAACGACAGTTTTTATATCCTGGGGCGCACACCGGGACAGATTTTCGGCGGGTTCAAGATGAAGCCGGTCGAAGAGCGTGACCGTTCTCAAAATGATCTCAAGGGCCCGCTGTTCGGCATGCTCGGCCAGGTTGCCGGTTTTCGCACCTTTGTCTTTCCCCGGCCCAGCATTCCCACCCCCTCACGGGGGGCGCCGTTGCAATTCGTGCTGACCACGGATCGCAGTTATGAAGAGCTGGTCACGGTGGCAGATCAACTGCTGGGACAGGCCATGGGCAGCGGCAATTTCATGTTTCTGGAAAAATCGATCGACATTGACCGGCCGACGATCAGTGTTGAGATTGATCGGGATCGCGCCGGTGATATGGGCATCAGCATGGCCAGTATCGGCCGTAACCTCGGCACCTTGTTGGGCGGTGGCTATGTCAATCGCTTCAGCATGGAGGGCCGCAGTTATAAAGTGATCCCGCTGGTGGCGCGGGAGTTCCGGCGTAATGCCGACATGATAAAGGATTACTATGTTCGCACTGGCAACGGCGAGCTGGTACCCCTGTCCACCATTGTCACCCTGAAGCAATCGGTCGAGCCGACCGATCGCACCCAGTTCCAGCAATTGAATTCACTGGTCATCCAGGGGGTCACCAGCCCCGAAGTCGCGCTGGGTGATGCCCTGGAATACCTGACCGATACGGCGCAACAGAATTTGCCCAGAGGATATGACTATGACTACCTAGGCGATTCACGCCAGTATGCGATGGAAAGCGAGGCCCTGACCATCACCATGCTGATGTCCTTGCTGGTCATTTACCTGGTTTTAGCCGCCCAGTTTGAAAGCTGGCGTGATCCGGCCATCATACTCGTATCGGTACCACTGGCGACCGCCGGCGCCTTGATCTTTATCATGTTTGACGTGAATGCCCTGTCATTAAATATCTATACCAAGGTGGGCCTGATTACCCTGATCGGCGTGGTGGCCAAGAACGGTATCCTGATCGTCGAGTTTGCCAACAAGCTGCAAATCAAAGAAGGCCTGTCGAAACGGGAAGCGGTGGAGAAGGCCGCCAAGATTCGCCTGCGACCCATTCTGATGACCTCGATTGCGCTGATTGTGGCCATGATTCCACTGTTGATAGCCACCGGTGCCGGGGCCGTGAGCCGTTTCCATATCGGCCTGACTATCGCCGCCGGGCTGGGCATCGGCACTTTCTTTACCCTGTTTATTTTGCCAGCTGTTTATGTCCTGCTGGCACGGGATCATAACAAGGCCAGGGTCTGAAGCAGGTAAAAAGTATCATTCATTTGGATATTTATGGTGCTTTGCGACACAACTGATCGACGCGTTTCAACAAGCTGGGAATACGATCATGCCCATGCATGGATTGAATGCAACCTTTGGCGTTGGTTTCATCCGTCCCGATAGCGCTGACATAAAGTGGTCGTTGACTTGTTCCTCGCCTGACCGCCATGCCTGCTGGAGTGTCCTTGAATGCGGTCTTGGCTACACCGATCACCGCAACCCGCTTACCCAACACCTCATATAAATGCCAACCCAGTCCCGGTGAACGCTCCAGCCCCAGATAAACAAAGCCATCAATCACGATAGTGTTGAGACTAACATCAACCTGTTCAAGTAACCTGAGTAGACAGGGCAGTTCCCGCCGATAGAATTCACCCGGCACATAGTCATCCGCCACGTCACACACGCTGATTGGTTCCTTGACGGCTATCTCATCCGGCCAATCATGAAATAACACGCCGGCTGCGACTGCTTTATTCCGCCGATAATCCACATCAACGGCCAATATCATTGAGCTCTCTGTTTATGACTTAACATTACTATTCAACTATTGTCGATCATGCGCAGTTCACAGAATTCATGATTGTCCTGGTACTACATCACACTGACTCACACTTTCATGACCTGCTGCCAATCCAGCTCAGGTCGGCTGGCTATACTCGAGTTATGCGAACGATATTCAGGCATACCGTATATAAACTCCATGGTTTGCGCTACGCCCTGCCGTTTGATGGCTGGTGGCTGAGCCTGAAATCCTGGTGGTTCACCCGGGACACGGATTATTTCCCCGTGTTTCTGCTGGCCGGTCTGGCGCTGATCATTTCCGCTATCAGTTTTGCTATCGTTCGCTCAATGGAAACGGAGGTGGACAATCGTCAGCTCACCTGTCTGGCGCTGAACATTTACCATGAGGCCAGAGGGGAACCCAAGGCAGGACAATACGCTGTGGCGGAAGTTACACTTAACCGTGTTGCCTCACCCCGCTACCCCAATACCATCTGCGAAGTGGTATACCAGAAAAACTGGGATCGGATCCGGCGCCGCTATGTAGGCGCGTTCTCCTGGACCGAGTTTGACGTCAAACCGGCCATAAAGAAAAAAGAATGGTACCGTGCTATAGCAATAGCCGAGGACATTTATCATCAGCGTCAGGAGCCTGAACTGGACGGCGCCCTGTTCTATCACGCCAGGTCCATTAAACCGAGCTGGGCACGGAAGAAAAAACCCGTCGCGCGGATTGGTCAACATATTTTCTACCGCTAGACAGCCCGTATACCAGAGCAAGAATCACAAATCCGGGTATTGATAATTTCTTTTGCGTTCACCTTGGTGTCGATGTCATGATTCACTGATGTATCACGGTGAACGTTTTAACAGTATCAGTCACCTTGTCGGTGCCGCGCTGGCACTTGCTGCACTGGTTGTTCTGGTGGTATTTGCCTCATTACAGGGTGATCCCTGGAAAATAGTCAGCTTCAGCATTTATGGCGCCACCCTGTTCCTACTGTATACCTTCTCAACGCTGTATCACAGTTTGCGCGGTCGGGCAAAAATTATCTTCCAGAAACTGGATCATGTGGCCATTTATCTGCTTATTGCCGGTTCTTACACACCATTTACACTCGTAACGCTGCGCGGTGTCTGGGGCTGGTCGCTGTTTGCTATAGTCTGGGGACTCGCTATTCTGGGGATCGTGCTCGACTGCCTGCACCGCGACGGTCCACGTGTATACCAGATGGTCATATATCTCCTTATGGGCTGGGTGGTATTGGTCGCCTTATACCCATTGCTGCAAAACCTGCCCACAGGCGGCATGATTTTGCTGGTGCTTGGTGGCCTGTGCTATACCGGCGGAATGGTGTTCTATGCCGTGGATGAGAAAATGAATCATGCCCACGGTATCTGGCATCTGTTTGTACTGGCGGGCAGCGTCAGTCACTTCCTCGCCATATCGCTCTACGTGTTGTAGCTGAGCCGGGGTACACAATGATGCGGTTCGCTCTTCCGCTGTGTGGCCTTAACCACATAACCAATTGCTGGTACGTTATCGCAACAGCAGTATTGTTCTTGTTAATCATTTATCAAGTGCCTGCTGCAACCCAATCAGGCATTGAAAAGACAGTAACCTTATCTTCAGGCGAGGAACTCAGCGTCGAAGTTTTCGGCGGGACCAAACAACCCAAAACAAGACAACTACGGATTTTATGGATTGCCTCCACGCCGGGTATCAAGCCCCGTCAGCGGCAAGTGGCCAGCAATCTGGCTCAAAACGATATGGAAATCTGGCTGATCGACTTGGCTGAAGCCCTGTTTCTCCCACACAGCACCCAAACCCTGCGTAGCATCCCTGCCTCCTTGGTGGCTGATCTAATCAGCAGTTTATCGCAAGATAGCCAGACCCCGGTTCTCATCATCAGCAGCAGCTATGGCGCCATACCCGCCTTACGGGGAGTACATGCATGGCAATCTCAACAACTCAACCAAACTAACCTGATTGGGGCGGTACTATTTTCACCTAATTTTTTCACCCATGTACCCACCCTCGGCGGTAACCCGAATTTCATTCCTGAACTCGAAGTCACCAACGTGCCTGTCTATATCTATCAGGCGGCAAAAAACGGTAACCGCTGGCACTTGGCCGCTGTGCTCAACGCCTTACAACAAAATGCGATTGTGTATACCGAAATTCTTCCCGGTGTGACTTCCCTGTTTTACGACGAGGACCAGGCCGTGGAGACACTGGCGGTACTGCAAAGCATGCCACAACGGCTCAATCGAGCCGCATCTACTCTTGCGCGGCACGACACACCTCAAGTAGCCATTCCCTTATCTACCAAGGTTGCGGTGAGTTCTAGTAGCGGACTGGACTCAAAGCTAAAACCCTATCGCGGCAATATTCAGCCCCAACCATTTTCTTTAGTGGATGCCAATGGAAAAACGTTTGAAGTAAAAAGTTTTCAAGGACGCGTTACCCTGGTTAATTTCTGGGCAACCTGGTGCCCGCCCTGTGTGGAAGAAATCCCCTCCTTCAATCGTCTAAAGCAGATCATGCAGGGTAAGACGTTTCAACTCATCTCGATCAACTATGCGGAATCACCACAACATGTTCGCGAGTTTATGCGTAAGGTCGCGGTTGATTTTCCAGTCCTGGTTGACCCGGATGGTAAGTTGTCAGCTCAATGGAAGGTGGTCGCGTTTCCTTCCACCTTTGTTATTGGCCCGGATGGAAATATTCATTATGGTGCCAATGCCGCCATTCACTGGGATGCGCCCGAAGTAGTACAGCAGTTAAACCAACTGGCTGAAAAGCATTAGTTGAATTTATTTTTCTACTTCATCAAAACGTTGCTGATTGTCCTGCAAGGCCCGGTTGAGTTGTTCAGTCGCCTGTTCTGCCCGTTCAATCGTTTGTTGTGGATGGGTTATATTTCCATCTTCATCCGTCGATGTGACACTTGATGAACCCAGATAGATCTTGATCACATAACCGAGAATAGCCAGTGTCAATAATAGA
>JAHEIJ010000029.1 GCA_024639445.1 Gammaproteobacteria bacterium | reverse complement strand
CCTCGTGGTCCTGTCGGTCATCGACAATCTGGTCAAAGGGGCGGCCGGCCAGGCCGTGCAGAATATGAACATTATGTTTGGTCTGGAAGAGGTAGTCGGGTTGAATAACATCGCCTTGCTACCCTAGGTAACATCATGCAACTCAAAGTCAAACCCCATAATCCCTGGAAAACTCGCGTGCTTATCCTGCTTGGGTTGCTGGCCATTGGGGTGGGAGGCTGGAGTTTGTTTGATTATGGCCGTTATAAAGCCGGATACGATAGTGCTGAGGTTGACCTTGAGCAGTTACGGTTGGCGGCACTGGTTGATGAACTGTATGGCGAAATCGATCATTTACGGGAGCAGAAAGCCCAACTTGAGCGGGCGGCACAAATCGAGCGCAAAGCCTACAATGAACTCGATACCAATCTGAAAGTCTTACAGGGTGAGATACTGGAGCTCAAGGAAGAACTGGCGTTCTATCGGGGCATCGTGTCGCCGCGGGACGCCTCTCGCGGATTACGACTGCAGCGCTTCAGCCTGGAACCCAATGGTCTGCGCAGTTATCGCTATACAGTGGTGATCACCCAGGTGTTGAAAAATGACAAGCTGGCGAGGGGCCGGGTAAAATTGTATGTCGAGGGACTGCAGAATAATGAACCCAAAACACTTGAACTGTCTGCGCTGAGCGAGAATTCGGTCAAGGAATTGAATTATCGCTTCAAGTATTTTCAGAACCTGGAAGGTGACCTGGAACTGCCAAGCGGATTTCGGCCGACGCGAGCCACGGCACAAATATTACCGGGTGGTCGACAGCAGGACATGATTGAAAAAACCATCGATTGGCCGACAGAGGAGAATCAGACAGATGTGGAGTAATAAGAAGAAACCTAAGCAGACAGCGCATATTGATTCGCTGATCGGCCAAAACACCGAAATCAAGGGTGATGTGGTGTTCAGCGGTGGTCTGCACGTGGATGGGGTCGTCAAGGGCGGCGTGATGGCCGACCAGGGCAATGACTCGGTTTTGACCCTGAGTGAGCGGGGGACCATTGAAGGTGAGGTTAAAGTCCCCAATGTAGTCATTAATGGCACGATCATAGGTGATGTCCACGCCAGTGGTCATGTAGAATTGGCAGCCCAGGCTAAAGTGCATGGCAATGTCTACTACAGCCTGATTGAGATGGCCATGGGTGCAGAGGTGAACGGTAATCTGGTGCATCGCCCTGAGGATAAAGTTGTGACCCTCAACCAGGATAAGGAAATGGAAAAAGACACAGCCGCCAAAGATACTTGACTAAAATACTAGGAAATTCGATAATTATTCGATTCCGGTACGAATACATTTTTTCGGAGTTGTGACATGAATACTGCTACAGAAACCGTGAGTGCCCTGATTTTCACCGACAGCGCGGCCAACAAGGTCAAACAGCTGATTGAGGAAGAAGGCAATGAAAACCTGATGCTGCGGGTTTTTGTTTCCGGCGGTGGCTGTTCCGGCTTCCAGTATGGCTTTACCTTCGATGAAAGCATTCAGGACGGAGACACCCAGGTGGAGAACGGTGGCGTGACCCTGCTGGTGGATCCCATGAGCTATCAGTATCTGACCGGGGCGGAAATCGACTACAAGGAGGACCTCTCGGGTTCCCAGTTCGTCATCCGTAACCCCAATGCCACTACCACCTGTGGCTGTGGCTCATCCTTTTCTGTCTGACAGTCCCGAATTCGAGTAAACTCTACTTATCGGGATGACACATAGTGTCGTCCCTGTTCATTTGAAGCGGCGAATTTCCCCTTCACTATCTGGTCAAACAATAAGCACGTGGGTTCGGTCGTTGTGAGCCGGGCATCAATGACAAGGGACAGATGATGAGCGAATACTTACCGGGACTGGCCGGTGTACCAGCGACGAAATCGAACATCTCTGATATTGATGGTGAGAAGGGCATCCTGTTCTATCGCGGCTATCCGATCGAGGAACTGGCACAACACAGCAGTTTTGAAGAAACCACCCTGTTGCTACTGGATGGTCGTCTGCCCACCGAACAGGAACTACAGAACTTCCATCAACAACTGGTGGCAAACCGGACGATTAAATTTCATACCCGGGGAATGATGAAGAACCTGCCCCCGACCGGCCATCCCATGGAAATGTTGCAAACGGTGGTGGCAAGTCTCAGCATGTTTTATCCAGGCAGTGAATGTCTAACCGACGATGATGCCTGCAATGACCTGAACTATATCCACAACACTACCGTTAAAATCATTGCGCGTATCGCCTGTATCGTGGCGATGTGGGAGCACATCCGTAATGGCTATGATCCAGTCGCCCCACGTGATGATTTAAGTTATGCGGAAAACTTCCTCTATATGTTTACCGGCAAGGAACCGGACCCGATGTTGGCGCGCATCATGGATGTGTGTTTGATTCTGCATGCCGAGCATACGATTAACGCTTCAACTTTTGCCGTGCTGGTGAATGCCTCAACTCTCGCGAATCCCTATGGTGTGGTTGCAGCAGCTATTGGCGCCTTGTCTGGTCCCCTGCATGGGGGAGCGAACCAGAAGGTACTGCAAATGCTGGAAGAGATAGGCACGCCGGATAAGGCAGAAGAATATGTAGATAAGCGTCTTGCCAACAAAGAAGTGATCTGGGGTATGGGACACCGTGAATACTCAACCAAGGATCCCCGCGCCACTATCCTGCAGGGCCTGATGGATCAATTTATGGAAGCACGGGGTGGCGATATCAATCCTTTGTTTGAAGTGGCGAAGGCGGTAGAAGTAGTGTGCGAAGATCGACTGGCTAAGAAAGGGGTGTATGCCAATGTCGATTTTTATTCGGGATTGCTGTATGCGGAAATGGGCATACCGGCCGATCAGTTTACGACCATTTTCGCAATTGCCCGCTCCGCCGGTTGGCTGGCTCATTGGAGAGAGCAGTTGGCAGATAATCGGATTTTCCGTCCTACCCAGGTTTATATCGGGGAACCGCAGCGTAAATATGTAACCATCAATAAAAGGTAATCACTGGTACATAGAAAGTAATAAACCTGTGTCACAAAAAAGGGCCAATTGCCAGTGCAGTTGGCCTTTTTTTATTGCATTAAGTCAGAATCGGTTAAAGCACCAAAGATGCTTGACCGATAGGGTAACTTATAAGGCAAGTATCTTCTGCTTTTAGCGGAAAATGAGTAAAAAGACCGTCTATGTATTATGGAGTAGTTAAAATAACGTAAGCTTTTATAACTAATATCTACGGTTTGAATTTGTTAATATTCGTTTAGATCAATGTATTGATAATATTGTGAAAAAGTCTGGCATCACAATTCAAATGATTATGGAACTGACCCTGTTCTTTATGGGATTGGTGGGATTGATATTGGCTTTAGTTAGCGGTTCCCTCTATCACAGTATGACGTTGGCGAGTCAACAACAGGCTTTACAGGAATTGGTGCAATTAAAAGTTGACGCGCGCCTGAGTGATATGGAATTGCAGTCGCGTAATCAGGGGGCCATCCTTCTTAATAGTAATGCTTTCCGCACTGCTTTCGAAAAAAAGGATTACCGGACACTAAAGCAGATCCTGCAGCAAGAACTTAAGGATCTGAATCAGCAGAACGGCGATTTGAATGTCGTTAATATCACGGTCTATAGCCGAAATTTCAATACCGTGGCAGAGGCTTCACAGGGACTGTCGCTGGATTTACCTTACCCTGTTTGTGGATCAGTACTAAGTCGGGCCCGGATACGGACTGGCTTGCAAAGCACACAGATCATTTCCGAACTCTGTCTGATAGACCAGCACTTACTTCGTACCACGTTGCTCCCGCTAGGTGGCTATAGCCTTACCGGTTATATGGCGGTGGTGGTTGATCCTTTGAACAGATTGATTCAAATGGAAAAGAGCCTGGGTTTACCGTTACGATTTACTCAAGCCGGCGGTAAAGTGAGTTATCAATCCGAACAGTGGCCTAGAGAGGCATTACTTTTGGATGAAGGTGAAAAAGCAAAATTAACCATCAAGACTAATGAGGGTGAGACCGGGCTGCGTATCGCGATGGCCCATCAGTCAAGCCGGCTGACCACTGAACTATCACAAACCCGGTTAATTGTGATGCTGGTTGCTTGTGTCGCTACCCTATTAGCAATCATGGCGGCGTGGTGGCTTCTCCGACGCACTACCGTCATACCATTACGACGTTTAACCCGCCAACTGCACCGGGTTCAGCACGACCAGACTGAAATTGGACGACAAATTAAGGTTACTGGAACGAGTGAAATCACTGAATTGACCCAGGGATTTAATTCCATGACCAAAAAGCTGCAGAGCATGTACCTAAAACTGGAAGAGCTTGCATTTACCGATGCGCTGACCCGTTTACCCAACCGCTATCAGTTACATCAACGCCTTGAAGGGTTTACCAGCAACCAACGGCGCGGCCATCACGTTTTCGGTTTCTTATTGATGGATTTGGATCGTTTCAAGACTGTCAATGATACGCTGGGTCACCATATCGGTGATCAATTGTTGCAGCAGGTAAGCGTACGCATGCAAGAGGTGTTACGTGATTCCGATATGGTGACACGATTGGATTCCGCTTCCCGTTCGGCATTTGAAGACGATATGGTTGCCCGTCTTGGTGGCGATGAATTTGCGGCGATACTGCCCGATGCAAAAAACCGCGAACAGGCTGAGACGGTGGCAAAAAAACTCAATGATGCCATGCGACAGGAATTTACAGTAGAGGCACATCGTTTCAATATCGGCATCAGTATTGGTATCGTGGTATTTCCTGATGATGGTGACGATATGCATACATTAATGCGTAAGGCGGATGTGGCCATGTATTACGCCAAGAAAAACCGTTTGGGTTTTGCTTACTACGATGAGTCACAGACGAAAGAAGTACTTGAAGAATCAAACCTGGCTGTCAGTTAAGAAAAAGTTTTCATTCTCCCTGAATTGAACACCGAGTTTGCATAATGGCTTTAATCTTCCACGGTACCTGGATAGATGCCCCCCAAAATTACAGCATGCCTTGCACCAGTCACGGTCGGCAAGTTGCCTGGTTGATGGGCCAAGGTTTGTTTTGCTAACCAGGCAAAGGCCATCGCTTCGACCCAGTCGGGGTCGAGACCTACTTCAATTGTCGATAAAATCTGTTGATCCTGTAGCAGCTCTTTCAGGCGTTGCAGTAAAGTATTGTTATGCACACCACCACCACAGACCAGAACCTGATCCGGGTTAAGCTTTGTCTGCTGAATGGCATCAGCGATGCTGACCGCAGTCAGTTCAAGCAAGGTCGCCTGCACATCCTGGGGAGGAAGTTCAGCCACCGATGGCCAGCAGTTGGCTAACCATTCGAGATGAAAAATATCCCGCCCCGTACTTTTGGGCGCAGCATGAAAGAAGTAGGGCTCGCCTAACAGGGCAGTCAGCAATTCAGGATGAAGTTTGCCACTGGCGGCCCATGCTCCGTCACGATCATAGGACTCATTCCGTTGCTGTTTAATCCAGGCATCCAGCAGTGCATTACCGGGTCCGGTATCAAATCCCGAGATTACAGTCTCAGGTTTCGCCGGGAGGAGGGTGATATTCGCGATGCCGCCTATATTCAGGATGATCCGGTCATGTTCAGGATCATGCAGTACGGCCTGATGAAACGCCGGGACCAACGGGGCCCCTTGACCGCCAGCCGCCATATCGCGACGGCGAAAATCGGCTATCGTGGTAAGGCCGGTGCGTTCGGCAATAATATTGGGATCGCCGATTTGTAATGTGCCGGGGGTGTCGCTGTCGGGGTAATGGCGCAGCGTTTGGCCGTGGCTGCCAATGGCACGAACATCCTGCCTGGACATGCCAGCTTTTTCGAGAAGAGTGATGACCGCTTTCGCAAAGCACTCCCCCAGTAAAACATCGGTTCGACAGCTGCGAGCCAGTTCATCACTGCCAGGCCGGGTGAGAGCATCGAGTTCCTTTACCAGATGGGTATCCATTGGCTCAACGTGATGTGTATGGAGATGTGGCAGGGACGACTCGAAGGACACCAATACAGCATCGATGCCATCCAGGCTGGAACCGGACATCAGGCCAATGTATTTCTCCGGCATAGGGTTTTGCCCGATCTTGGCAGGGGTGAACTTAATTATTGTTCAGGGCAACCCGTGTACGGGTATGCATGTCGAGTTGACTCAGCAAGCCACGGGTTTTGAGTTCAAAGTCTTGCCGGTATTCACGTTGGATCGGGGCCGCATCAGGCAATTTTACGGTTAACGGATTGCGATGTGTGCCATTAACCCGGAATTCGTAGTGCAGGTGTGGGCCGGTGGCGCGACCTGAACTGCCCACATAGCCGATGATTTGTCCTTGTTTGACACGCTTGCCAACATACTTGCCCTTCTTGAAGCGGTACATGTGGGCATACAAGGTGCTGTAACGGCCACCATGCTGGATAATGACGACACGACCATAACCGCCCTTGCGGCCCTGGAAACTGATTTTGCCATCACCAGCGGCTTTGATCGGGGTACCACGCTTTGCCGCGTAATCGACGCCTTTATGCATTTTCAATTTATTCAGGGTGGGATGACGACGTTTGCCGTAGCGAGAACTGATGCGCCGGAAATCCACGGGGGTCCGAAGAAACGCTTTACGCATGGAATGGCCGTCGGGGCTGTAATAGTCACTACGGCCCTGTGCATTGGTATAACGTACGGCGCGATACGTGCGGCCCTGGCTGGTGAATTCGGCCGCGACGATGGGTCCATCCTTGACTTTCTGGCCTTCCAGATATTGTTCTTCAAATAACAGGGAGAAATGATCGCCACTGCGAATATCCAGTGCGAAGTCGATATCCCATCCGAAAATTCCAACCAGCTCCATGATCAGAGCGTCGGTCATTCCGGCCTGTTTGCCGGCTTCAAACAATGATGAGTTGATGGTGCCTTCGGAATAGCCAATCCGTTTATCGAGGGCGTGCTGGACGGCACGGGCTTCAAATCCCCCTTCCGGCAGACGAGAAACAATCAGAGACTCTAATCGGTTAATTTCGTATTCAAGTGCTTGTAATTGCCCGCTCTTATCCAGCTGAAACCGAAAGATCTGGCCAGGGTGAAGCGATTTTAATGTCGAGGTTATTTTGCCGAGGGACATAATTTGATGCAGATCCATCGGATTCAGTTGATATCGATTGAAAATTGAGGCCAGGGCATCACCGGTTTTCACCTTGACGGTAAGCCAGGTTAGTTCTGAATCGATGGCGGGTGTTGTTGAAGCCTCGTTATTCTCTAAAGCAGGGAAACTGAGAGGGATGGTAACCCTTTGATTGTTATGTGAATTATCTGGTTTTAACGCCGTACGTACGGCGCTTTTAGAAGCTGCGGCTTCCCCGGACACCAGTATCAGGACAGTGCCGGCAACGAGAATGACCGCGACCAACAACAGCACATGCAGGCGGGTCCAGCGCGGCTTTTTCGCCTCACGTGGTGGTGTTATCAGAGACTTATAGTCTCGCGTTAAGAACGAATTGTAATCCACGGATATTATTAGAGTTTTGTGTGTTCTGAAAAGATAGCCTGATTATCGCTCAAGGTCAAACCCTATCATGATTTTTGCTGTGATGCCCAATCCACGTCAATTTGGGCATTTATGATACCCTAGCGCCTTTTTAACAGGGGAGAAGTAATGAGTTCTGTGTCCGAGGCCTTGGATCTCATAAAAAGGGGTACCGAGGAGATCCTGATTGAGAGCGAGTTGCTCGATAAGCTCAAAACCGGGCGGTTATTACGGATCAAGGCCGGATTTGATCCGACAGCCCCGGATTTACATGTCGGTCACACAGTACTTATAAATAAGTTGCGTCAGTTTCAAGATCTGGGGCATGAAGTCCTGTTTTTGATTGGTGACTTCACCGGTATGATCGGTGACCCCACCGGTAAAAGTGCGACTCGCCCACCGTTGACACGAGACGATGTGATTGAAAATGCTCGTACCTATGAGCAACAGATTTTCAAGATCCTTGATCCGGAAAAAACCCTGGTCATGTTCAATTCAAGCTGGATGAATGAAATGAACTCCGCCGAGTTGATTGCATTGGCTGCCAAGCACACGGTGGCACGCATGCTGGAGCGTGATGACTTCAGCAAACGCTATCAGTCCGGCCAATCGATATCCATCCATGAATTTCTCTATCCCCTTATCCAGGGCTATGATTCCGTTGCAATGAAAGCGGACGTTGAACTCGGTGGTACCGACCAGAAGTTTAATTTATTAGTAGGCAGAGAACTGCAGAAACATTATGGGCAACCCCAACAGACGGTGATAACCATGCCGATTCTGGAAGGCCTGGATGGGGTGCAGAAGATGTCGAAGTCATTGAATAACTACATAGGTATCAGTGAAACTCCGGATGAAATGTTTGGCAAGTTGATGTCCATTTCGGATGATTTGATGTGGCGTTATTTCGAACTGTTGAGTTTTCGGCCTATGGCGGAAATCGAAGGCTTCAAGCAGGAAATTGTTGATGGTAAAAATCCCCGGGATATCAAATTTCTGCTTGGTGAAGAGATTGTGGCACGATTCCACGACGCGGCTGCCGCCAACCAGGCGCGCGAGAATTTCATCGCCCGTTTTCAGCAGGGTGCCATGCCAGATGATATGCCGGAAATCTCCTTAACTGCGCCTGATGGCACGCTATCCATTGCCAATGTGCTGAGAGATGCCGGTCTAACCAGCAGTACTTCCGAAGCCCTGCGGATGATCCGCCAGGGGGCGGTGAAAATTGATGGTGAAAAAGTAGAAGATCCCAAACGGGAAATCACCCAAGGCGGTACCCATGTCTATCAGGTCGGCAAGCGTCGATTTGCGCGGATTACAATTAATTGATATTGATATCAATACGAACTCTAAGGTTATATATAACAAAAAGTGACAGTTAAATCCTTTCCAAGCCAGGCTAATGGGGTTAAAAGAATCATAGGTTTTCAAGAAATGTAATCTAGATGCTGCAGGCTGCTGACTTCAGACGCCGATTTTTCACTCTGATACTTTTGACCTGGACTATTCCCCCGGTTATTGGTCTCCTGTTTATTGTTTATATCCGTATTCTCACCCCTGAACAATTGGGCACCATTCTATTAAGGCCGCTGGAACCGATTTATGTTCTGGGTTGGCTGGTGTTTGCACTCTGGTATTTTCCCAGGTATATCCGTCCGGTGTGTGAGTGGCTGCGTGATCCGGAATCACAGCTTGTTTCAGTGGTGCTGGATCGGATGCGGTTTTTCCCCCTGTATTACTGGGCGATTTTCCTGGTTTATTTGTTACTGGCACCCGCCTCGGTTATTCTGAGTGCTGAATTCTATACTGATTATGTCGCACAGCCGGTCGATTGGTTCAGGATTCATCTGGTCGCACTCATCGTCTCCATCATAGTTGGCCTGCCGATATTTTTCCTGATTCTTGATTTGTTTGGGCGCTCTTTACGCGATATCTATTTTGATCGTTCCCACGTTACTATCAAGGTCAAGGTCTTTCTGATCGGCGCCCTGGTACCGCTGTTAATCGACACCATGTTAGTCCAGTATTTCTGGACTCGCACCGGTTTCTTTTCATACGAAACATTTGTGGTCTGGCTATTCCTGGAGCTGCTGGCGGTGGCGGGGAGTTTGATTTTTGTTCGTAGTTTTGGCCAGTCACTAGCCCCCCTGCAAAGCATGATTAACAGCCATGGTACCGAGACTTTGGCCAAAGCAGCGGATTTATCGCCCATGTCAACGGATGAATTAGGGGTATTGGCGACCGGTTATCATAATTTGCTGACTGAATTACGCATTCATAATGAAATTCTCGCACTTAATAATCGCCTGTTACGTTCAGCGGATGAATCCAGTGATGTCGCCACCTTAATTAACTCTATCATCACGTTGTGTAAGAACACCATAGGCGGTGATATGGTTTTCTTGCTGCTAAAGGACGAAAGCAAGGAAGAGCTCATAGGGGTAGCTCAAACGGATGCCGATTACGATCCCAACGGGCATTTCCGCCTGGCACTGGACGAAGTCTCTATTGCAAGCTGGGTATATAAGGTGGGTGAGACCATTGCTATTGATGATATGACTTCGGATCCTCGTACGTGTCAACCCATGAGGAAGAAATTCAAGGCGCGTTCGTCATTGGCGACACCACTCAAGCATGGTGATACTACCAGTGGAATCCTGATGACTATCACCCGCGAGCAGCAACACCACTACACCGATCTCGACTGCATGTTAATTGAGGGTATGGCAAGAGAAGCGACACTAGTCATCAATACAGCACGCCTGAATGAGCAACAACGCAAAGCCCAGAAGGCAGAAGAGGAACATGAAGCACAGGTGCGGCTATTACTGGATTCAACTGCCGAGGCAATTTATGGTGTGAATCTTGAGGGCACTTGTACCCTGGTTAATGCGGCATGTTTGAGGATGCTGGGTTATGAGAACGAAGATGAACTGCTTGGTCGTAACATGCATGAATTAATGCATCATACTTATCCTGATGGACGACCTTATCCAAAAGAAGAATGTCATGTTCGTCTAGCCACCCTGGCCGGGGAATCCAGTCATGTGGATACGGAAGTGCACTGGCGCTCCGATGGTACGAGTTACCCGGTAGAGTACTGGTCTCACCCCATACGACGCAATGATGAAGTTATTGGGACGGTTGTAACCTTTGTTGATATTACTGAACGGGTCAAGACCGAGAATGAATTGAAGCGATACCGGGATGAACTGGAACAACGCGTCGCAGAACGTACAGCCCGCTTAACAGCAGTTAACCATGAGCTGGAATCATTTAGTTACTCGGTATCCCATGATTTGCGTTCACCATTAAGGGCGATCGATGGTTTTAGTCAGGCATTGCTGGATGAGTACCATGATGTGCTGGATATCGATGGCCAGCATTATCTCGAGCGAGTTCGCAATGCCGCCCAACGCATGGGAAGTCTGATCGATGACATGTTGAATTTATCGCGCGTGACTCGTAGTGAGATCAAGCATGAGATAGTTGATCTTACAGCATTAGGCTGGCAGGTGATTGAAGAATTGCAGAAACACGAACCCCAGCGAAAGGTTGAAATTAACATTATGCCTAAAATCAATGTGAAAGGAGATCAGTCACTGCTGCATATTGTGCTCGAGAACCTGTTGGGTAACGCCTGGAAATATACGGGTGAAAAGAAATCCGCCAGTATTGAATTTGGTACAGAGATAGTTGATGACGAGACGGTATTTTATATACAGGACAATGGCATCGGATTTGATATGGATTATGCCAATAAACTCTTTATTCCGTTTCAACGCCTGCATTCGTCTGAAAAGTTCCCGGGAACCGGAATTGGCCTGGCGACAGTTGCGAGGATCATTGAACGCCATAGTGGTCGTATCTGGGCAGAGGCATCGCCGGATCAGGGAGCACGTTTTCGTTTTACCTTGCCTTGATGTAAGGTTACTAATTTAGGCCAAAGGTAATAGCTGTTGTTCAATATAAGCATTCCATGAAATACCAATTTCTATTTTTATTCGTCAGTATAGAATAATAGCTGGAATTTATTGCGGTGAATAATTGTTACAACGTAACCACCTACTACAGAAACTGCTATCTTTACTGCATAAATAGGGAAATGACTAATTGTAACAACGGGAACAATGAGAGGTTGTTATGAGACGTAAACTCATCCTGTTGGTTGAGGATAATCCTGACGACGAAGCGCTCGCTATTCGAGCCTTAAAAAAATCCAATCTGGCTAATGAGATCGCAGTGGCGCGAGATGGGGTCGAAGCCCTTGATTTTCTTTTTTGTGAGGGAACTTATGTGGACCGCGATCCTCATGATGCACCTGTTGTAGTCTTGTTAGATCTCAAGCTTCCCAAAATTGATGGCCTGGAGGTACTGAAACGCGTTAAGTCCGATGAGCGTACTCGACGCCTGCCGGTTGTCATCATGACATCTTCTTCGGAAGAACAAGACATTGTTAGCAGCTATGATTTAGGTGCCAATAGCTATATCCGCAAACCGGTCGATTTTAATAAATTTACAGAAGCGGTAGCCCAACTTGGATTGTACTGGCTTGTCTTGAATGAGGTCCCCGATGCCTGAATCAACCGATAAGCAGGTCAGTTTGCGTCTGTTAATGATCGAGGACAATCCCGATGATGAAGCACTGGTGCTGCGTGCAATTCGCAAAGGGGGATTTAATGTTGAACATGTCCGGGTTGAGAAAAGCGATGACCTGTTAGCGGTATTAAGAAATAAAGATTGGGATATTGTGCTATCTGATTATCAGATGCCGGAGTTTAATGGTTTGGCGGCGCTGAAAATCGTTAAAGATCGCAATAAAGATCTGCCTTTCATTATTGTCTCCGGCACTATCGGGGAAGAGGTCGCAGTCGAGGCCATGCGCAGTGGCGCGCAGGATTACCTGATGAAGGATAATCTTACCCGCCTGGTTCCAGCCATTCGACGGGAGTTAGCTGATGCCGATGAACGTCGAGCCTTGCGAGAAGCACAACAAACCTTACGCCATCAGGCTTATCATGACATTTTGACCGGGCTCCCTAATCGCTGGTTGTTGCGGGACCGGATGGAGCAGGCCTTGAAATATGCGCGCCAGAAACAAACAGGTCTGGCGGTCATGTTTCTTGACTTGGATCGCTTCAAGAATCTTAATGACACACTTGGTCATATGAGTGGCGACTATCTATTGCGCTCTGTAGCGGAACGATTAAGTCTGATATTAAATGAACGCGATACCCTCGCCAGGCTTGGCGGAGATGACTTCGTCATCTTAATGTTGGACATTACTGGTGCTGAGCAGGCAGGGGCCGCTGCAGAACTTGTGTTAAAAGCGTTGCATGAACCTTTTGTGCTGGATGACAGGGAAATGTATCTCGGTGCAAGCATTGGTATTGCCCTTTACCCGGAGAGTGGCGATGAATTTGATGTGCTAATCAAAAATGCTGAATCAGCCATGTATTACGCCAAAGACCAAGGGCGGAATAATCACCAGTTTTTCTCTGAAGATATTCGAACGGCAACAGCTAATCGTTTTACGATTGAAAGTGATTTGCGAGGCGCTATTCGTGCCTCGGATCTACGTCTTTATTATCAGCCTCAGTTTACCTTACCGGATGGACGTATCACCGGACTCGAGGCGTTGGTTCGTTGGGTACACCCTGAACATGGCATGACAGAACCGGATATATTTATTCCCGTGGCGGAGGAAACCGGCCTTATTCTCTCCCTCGGAGAATGGGTCCTACGTCAGGCCGCCGAGGATAGTATTAAAATGCGAAATGCGGGCTGTAGTTTAAAACGCCTGGCAATAAATTTATCGGCTCGGCAGTTATATCATCAGGATACGCTTGATATGTTGCAGGATCTGGTTAGCCGTGGTGATTTGGGGACAGATGCACTTGAAATCGAGATTACGGAAAGCGGTATCATGCAAAACCCGGAACAAGCAGTCGCAAATCTCAACGCTATTCGTGATATGGGCATCGGCATTGCGATTGATGACTTTGGTACAGGCTACTCATCCCTGTCCTACCTGAAACGGTTTCCGATAGATATCCTGAAAATCGACAGATCCTTCATTCGCGACATCATTCTGGATCAGGATGACACCACGATTGTCAAAACAATTCTGGCTATGGCGCAAGCGCTTAACTTGCGGGTAATCGCGGAAGGTGTAGAAACCAAGGAACAGTATGATCTTCTTGCAGAGTTGGGCTGTGCTGAAGGTCAGGGATATCTCTTTGCCCGTCCTATGCCCTGTGATGACCTGATCAGTTTTTTTCGTAACCAGGAATGTGCTTAAA
>JAHEIJ010000223.1 GCA_024639445.1 Gammaproteobacteria bacterium | reverse complement strand
ATCCGACAAATCGAGGCGGTTTGTCGGATGCCATGTCAACGGCATATTCGCCTTCGAGCGGTATGTTATCGAGTGGCAATAGATGACAGGCACCGGTCCAGGCCGAGACCAGATAAAAAATATCATCCGCCTCACCTTGTATCATATGTCGGGGCTCGACCAGAGCTAACATCAGAATGCGTTTATAGGCCAGGTCGACTGTGTAATGCATTGGCAGACTAAAATCGGGATAGGGATCATCCAGCGGCAGGGCATTAATGCCTCGCTCTTCGGCATAGAGGTAGAGCTGGTGCAATTCATGCCAGACGCCTTTTGGTTCCGGTGCATACACCAGATAAGCCTCAACCAGCTGGCGGGATAAATACTGGATTACGACATAGACGGCTTCTCTTAACTGTAGATCATTGTGTTCCTTGCGACTGTTGAGTGCGATTAAGTCACCCAGAACGATTTTGTAACCGGCAGCCATGACCTCAAGTAACTGTTGGCTAAGTTGATAGGCATCCAGACCGCGACGACCCAGTGGGATAATCGCTTTCTTGGTGTCCTGTTTCAGTGACAGCAGTAACTGTCGCGCTGTTGGTCGCAAGGTATCGAGTAACTGGACACGGTCATGCACCGCATAACGGGATTGATTAATCGTGTCGACCTGCTCAATAAATATCTGTGTTGCTTTGTGGGTATTCGCGGTTGGCAGTTCAATCAGCCACTGTTTGAGCGTCTTAACACGTAAATGGGGTTTTGGACGACAAGAGTGCTCCTGAATTGAAATGTCTGGAACAGGCAGGGCCATTTTTTTGCGAGTCATCATCTACGCGACACTTTAGCTGTTAATGGTTATTACCAAAGATGTATTTAATTATACCGCATTTTGCAAACAAACTGCAGATTGCAGATAAATCATCTTATAATTGCATGGCGGTATGAATTTGATTCTACATTAGCATGCTTTTTTTCAGGCATACTATACGCTAATAATAATCATACCAGAATGGATTCTCCACCTGTCAGGGATGGCGAAGGACAGGAGGGTGTTATGCTGTTGAAGTACAGTTGTCTGGCAATTAGCCTATTTATTGCTTTTGGGCCAGTGAACGCGGAGCTGGTGTTTACCGCTCCACCGCGGGAGTCTAAACAGGTAGGTGAGGAACAATATGGTCCGCTTGCTGTGTTTTTCACTGAGCAACTCGGTCAGCCGGTAAAATATGAGCATCCCGGCAACTGGTTGACTTATCAATCGAATATGCGTGCAGGTAAATATGATATTGTCTTCGACGGACCTCATTTTGCCGCCTGGCGACAGGTTCACCTCCAGCATGACATGCTGGTCAAATTACCCGGTTATTTGCAGTTTTATCTGCTTGCCCGGGCGGACGACAGCAAGATAAATAAACCTGATGATTTAATCGGCAAAAAAATCTGCGGCATCTCACCGCCGAACCTTTCCACCCTCAGTATGCTGGCGATTTATTCCAATCCGGTTCGACAGCCGATTATCAAAGGCATTAAAGGGGGGATGGGCAAAGTACATAAAGCCTTCATGTCCGGTCAATGTGAAGCGATGGTGTTACGTACGGCGTTTTATCAAAAAAAACTCAAACCGGAACAACGTGAGAAGCTGAAAATAATTTATACCACCGAGCGTATGCCTCAACAGGTTATATCCGCGGGCGAACGAATCAGCCGTGTTGAAAAGCAAAAATTGCAGAACTATCTGTTGAAGGGTCAAAAAGGTCAAAAAGCACTGATGCCGACACTCAAGCGTTTTGGTGGCAAAGCCAAGTCCTTTATTCGAGCAAGTAACAAGGAATACCAGGGTTATAATATGTTACTGGAGGGCGTTATCTTCGGATGGTAGTAAGGTAGTGGCCGGTACTTCAATCCGAGCAGCAGGCAAGAAAAAGGGCGACCAGGGTCGCCCTTTTCAGATTTAGCAAAAAGTGATTTGTTCAGGACTCAAGTTCCTTCATGGTATAGCTGCCGTCTTCATTGAACTCGATTTCGGCATTGAGGAAATAGGCCTTCAGGCTGGATTTGAACATCTGCACCATGTCATAGGCTTCTCCCGCACGACCACCGGTGCCACAGAAAAACACGATGGTTTTGTTTGCTGGTAAAGAGTCCATTTTCTTTTCCAGATCATTGATCGGAATATTGACCGCACCTTTGAGGCTGCCGCCTTTGAACTCTTCGACATCCCGCACGTCAACCAGCAGTAGTGTTTCCGGCGCCACTTTCATGATTTCCTGGAAAGAGGCGACGGTGATATTGCCGCCAGCATCACCTTCCTTAACGGCGGGTGCTTTGCCTGTGCCATAAGCCTTCTTCCAGGCAGGATAACCACCCGGTACGATGTAGACTTTGGTATACCCCAGCTTGATGGCTTTCTGGGCAGAGTTGGGGCTCAGCTTGCATTTCAGGCCACCACAGTAGAAATACAGCGGAGTGGCTTTGTCTTCTGGTAACTGGTCTTTGAGTTTGTCAAAGTCCTTGTCGAAAATACTGATGGCGCCTGGAATGTGGGCCTTGTCATATTTCCTTTTCTTGGGACGTGAGTCGATGATAACTACTTTGGCATCCTTATCGATCAGTTTTTTGATATGTGCCACATCGACGCCGATCAGTCCGCCATTCTTTTTCCAGTCAGGAAAACCCTTGGCATAAACTTTGATGTTGCTGTAACCGAGTTTTTCCGCAGCGAAGGCCGACTTGTGACTGAGTGCGCACTTCAGGCCACCACAGTAGTAGATCAACAAGGTCTTCTTGTTTTTCGGCAGCATGTCCGTCATTTTGTCAAAACTACTGAACGGAATACTGACAGCACCGGGGATGTGGCCCTTGTCATACTTGCGGGCTTTCGGCCGAGCGTCGATGGTCATCACTTTTTTCTTTAATGGCAGTGTGGCATTTTCTGCTACAAAGGCATAATCGACAATATTCGGGTACTGATTTTTCACTCCACCTTCTGCGGCATAACCGAGGAACGGTATACTCAGGAAGAGGAGCAAAATGCCGAGTTTGGTTTTCATAATGGACTCCTTGATATTTCTAAGCGTAATTAAAAAACTGTAAACTTGCTGGTTGATTCGTTATAACGAACGAACAAATACCAGATGAGAAGCAGGCCGAATGTAATGAAAAGCGTCCAGCCCCAGCTTCCAGTCAAATCAGGCATATAGGCCTGGTAACCCAGCTTGGAGACCTCGGCCATGCCATCCAGGAAGTCGACATCGAATTCGCCGGCCGTCCATCCCAGGCGTCCCATGATGCCGCTGGCAACTGAGCCACCCCAGGCGAAAAACAATACCGCGACCACCAGTTTGAGGTGGCCTTCACCAACACGCCAGAGCGAGCCCGAGGCGCAACCGCCGGCGAAGACCATGCCGATACCAAACACCAGCCCGCCGAGTACAGACCCGAGCCAGAAGCGTGTCGGAATGGCGAGGTAGGGGTCAATGGTGCCTTTGGCAATGAGAATTGCGCCGACCGGTGCGCCCAGCGCCAGGGCCAGGATCATGGCCTTGGTCATTTCACCTTCGCCGGTCATGAAGGGTTCGCGGAATACCCGTGAGAAGCAAAAACGGGAACGGTGCAACACGAAACCGATGGCGAAACCACACAGGATAAGCACTGCGCGTGAGACTTCCATCTTGTCATCCGAATACCACCAGCGCAGGGTCCAGATAAGTGTAAGCGTAATGACCACCAGGCCAATCCAGGGGTACACTGATTTGTACCGAGGTTGTGTCACCGGTGGTGCTGTGGTTCCCCAGGTAATGTGTTCCATGGTCCAGAGCAACAGCTTCAAACCAATGAGCGCACCCACCAGGAGGCCCAGCCACATACCCCAGCCGGCCGAGGAGGAGAAGGTCAGCGGAACAAAAAAGCCACCCGTGGTACAACCCCCTGCAAGGGTTGCACCCAGGCCCATCAGGATGCCTCCACCGGCACCCCAGATATATTCCAGCTTGGGTGGGCGGCTGACGCGAAATTGCCGCGACAGAAGGGCGGCACTGAAAGCCCCCAGCAGCAGTGTAATGTCCATCAATGAGATCCGGTGCATCAGGGGACTTTCCAGTTCCGCCTTGATGCCCAGTACCGGTCCCAGGCCGATGGCATTATTGAGGTAGTCACCCCATAATTTAAGCCCGCCAAACACACCCCAGAACATCCCGGAGCCCATCAGGACGGCCATTATGATGACCAGCACCACTGCACCTAAGTAAGGCGACCATTCTTTGACAAAGATGTCGTTATAGTCCGTCTTAAAACCGGCGAGCCACGCCGGTCCGCTTTCTGTACTCATCCTCCATTTC
>JAHEIJ010000028.1 GCA_024639445.1 Gammaproteobacteria bacterium | reverse complement strand
CAACCCAATTTGGGACTGTCGCCGGTACACGGAACACTGTTGCCCGACGGGCGTGTAATGTTTTTTGGTACAGCACGACTCGACGGTAGTCCCGCAGCTGACGACGGTGGATTTGAGGCGGCGTTGACGATTCCACCCGATCTGGCGCCCTTCCCCGCTACTGTGCTTCTCGACCTGGAAAACGCCCCCCTTGAATGCAGCACGCCGGGAGTTTGTGTTTTTAATGATGGTTCTGGCAACTCCGCCAGCGTCATCGATATTTTGTTTTGTTCGGGGCACACCCTGCTCGATGACGGCACGCTGTTCACCCTTTCCGGAACGAGACAGACCAACTATCGACTCGCCACTGGCCAGACCGGAACGGAGTTAGCGGGTTTTGACTACAACATGACCTATGACACCACCACCGATCTTTGGAGCCGGGTGCCCGGCATTTTGGTTTCCGAAGGACCCGGCCCCAAGTTCGGACACGGGCGATGGTATGGTACGAGTACGCGACTGCACGACGGGCGCGTGCTTATCACCGGTGGCTACGACGTCGTACAAAAAACGCTAGACGGCGAACCTATCCCCCTCGCGTTTGAAATCAACGTCAGCACCGAGATCTATGATCCCGCAACCGGGTTACGCGAGTTGATTTCAGCCATCGGAGCGACACCGCAATCGATCTTTAATCCCGACTATTCTCACGTCTTTCAACTGCCCTGGGCTGCCGATACCGGGCAAGATATCGTCGTCCTTGGTGAAGAGGCGAAACCGGTGTTGATGCAAGCCGATAGCATGCTGGGTGGAAACTTTTTGGAAATCGACCTGCCGCGACCCGGCCCGGCAAAGGGAGGCAATGGCGCCGCAACCTTGATGTTACCTTTGCGACTGGATCCGAACGCATGGGGTTACCAACCCGGTTCGATCATGATGCTCGGGGGCGGAATCGATAGCCAACTGTCATCGGCCGATGTGCTTGATTTTATCGAAGGAGGCTGGACCCGTCGCGTCGCCCTCGATACCGAACGCCATCACCCATCAACCACGATTTTGCCAGACGGAAAGATTTTCGTCGTTGGCGGCCATCCCAAGGCCATGTTACCGAAACCACAAAACGCGTTGCTCATCGATCCTGCGCAGAACTTTTCCGTAGTGTCATCGGGACAGATGGCCACCCCCCGCGGTTACCATACGGTTTCGCTGCTGTTGCCCGACGGCCGGGTGTTGGTCGCGGGAGGCCGCACCGGTGGTGTGATCGGCCCAAATGACGAGCAACCCACCATGGAGATCTATTCACCACCTTATCTCGACGCCGCGACCCGACCGGTTATCGACTACGTACCGAACGTTATTAAAAACCAACAAGCGTTTCCCATCCTTTATCACGATGCGACAACCATCAGCGAAATCGTTTTGATCGGCCTCGGCTCGATGACCCATTCTTTTGATCAAAACACGCGCAGTGTCGAAGTCTACACACAAAACTCCGATCCGAATGTGGTCTGGGGGTACAATTTGTTTGATAACCTCGCCACCCCACCGGGGATGTACATGCTGTTTATCCTCGACGAAAACCGCATTCCATCGGTGGCTAAAATCGTACAGGTGACGAGGTAAGAACCCAGGTAACAAAAATGAAATAAGGGGCCGGCGACAAATAAGAATGATTGAGATTTGTCACCGCCCTCTTCTATTTCAAGTGTTCTGACCCCTTGATTCTAGCTGTGACCTACCAGTTATCACAACAATCGCCCCATGGTTTGTTACCTTATCGCAGTAACGTACGACTTTTGGCTTTTGCTATATTGTCAATCGTCGCCCATATCCTGGTATTCACGTTGCCATTTCCGGAAGATGAGACACACCTTCCTATTTCTGCTGAAAACGAAAAGCGTCTGACGGTACGAATATTCAGGTCTGATCCGAGAACCTCCAAAATGCCGGCACAACCAGGAGAACACCACAAAAAGAACCCGCCTGAAAACTCAACAGTAATAAATGACGATAAAGAGCCTCGGAAAATAACAGCTACCGAACTGATTGAGCGGGCATATCAAGCCATTCCAGACATAGTGAAAGACCAGGAAGAGAGAGAATCACTGGTAGAACCGACAGAGTTATTTGACCCGAAATTCCGTAAACAACTCGAATTCGCCCGCCGTGAACAAATACGACAAGAAGAACTAGAACGTTCATTAGCAAAGCCCCCGCATGTTGAAGTAACGGCAGACTATGGCGATTATATTGGGCTGCGTATTGGGAACAAATGCTGGCGCTATCCGGTAATTTACGGCTTTGATCCGTTCGATTCAAAAATCCCAATGTTAGAACTCAATTGTCCAAAGGAAAAGAACATGCTATTTTCCGAATCCTTCTTGTTACAACATCTTTCCAAATAGTTTTTCATTCAATTGATGCCCTCCCCTTCTTCACAAGTGGCGTGTAGTCGTTACGACGCGACCTACATGGACGTAGGGAGTTACGAGTCCAGGGAAGGACGAGGTAGAGCGAAGCACGACTGCATGGACGCAGGGAGTTACGAGTCCAGGGAAGGACGAGGTAGAGCAACGCATGGAGCACGACTCCAGGGAAGGAGGAGTTAGAGTTGTGCCGGGAGCAACAACCGAGTTGCCGAGGATGCCCGAGCCGAGCGCCGTGTCAGGAACAACGGCGGAGATGGCAGGATAACCAGGCATTGTTCTCGCACTATCACATCAACATACATACCGGTTGTGAACCCCGCCTGTGCCAGCCAGTTGCCTTTTAACGGCAGCAACGGGCTGAGTTTTGGAGAGAATGAAAAAATGACTATCTTTCCTTATGTTGCTTTATATTTCGCCTGGAAAACTGTTTCGTTTCAGACAGTTAGATATTTTCTGTAATGCCTGTTAAGATAGACGAACAATCATATTCGGGAATATTCCGTTTTTATTCCTGTTCTATGTCTGACACCACCCAAAATACCTTTCGTCAGGTGTCACGACTCTGGTGGTTCTCACAGGGCACGCACTCGCACCCTGTCAGCAAGACACAAATAAACAGATAAGGTAGTTACAATGAGCACTCTGGCAAGCCATGAGATTTGGCACAAACGTCTAAGAAAAATTAATAATCGTGTTGAGGAAATAAATATCCCGGAGGATATTGAAACTGAGGCCGATCAGGATGAAGAATGGTGCGAAGTTGTTGCCGAGAACAAAACCAAACGTATCCGCTTTCATGATTACGACCAGGTATTTCAGATACCAGGACTTTACGAAAAACTTTTCTACGACACCCTTGAGTGTTGTTCGCCAAGCTACGTTGTAAATTTATTGGAAAGCGTTGCTGATGAATGGGAAAGTGATCTGAAGAGCTTCAAAGTGCTGGATGTCGGTGCCGGTAATGGCATGGTGGGAGATGAACTTCGCCATCACGGGGTACGCAAGGTGGTCGGTATCGACATTATCAAGGAAGCGAAACAAGCAACACTCCGCGACCGTCCTGGTGTCTATAATGACTATTGCATTTCCGATCTTACCGCCCTGTCTAAAAACGACGAAAACAACCTTCGCGAACATAAATTAAATTGTATGACGACGGTAGCCGCGCTCGGCTATGGCGATATTCCGCCACTGGCCTTTCTGCAGGCGTTGGATCTCATCAGCACACCTGCCTGGCTGGCTTTTAATATCAAGGAGGACTTTCTCCATGGACGCGATCAAAGCGGCTTCAGCCGTCTGATACGCCAATTGATACAAGAAGACCACATACTGCCTTTATGTTATCGGCGTTATCGTCATCGTTTATCGATTGCCGGTGATCCTCTTTACTATGTTGCGATGATTGCCAAAAAAACCAGGCCGGTGACGTCTGAATTTTTTGAAGAATACAGGTAAAAATAGCCAGTCAAGTTGTTATCGAACCACCTTGTCGAACAGAATGTGGCTCCCCTGCCGCATTGCCGGGATCGGCGATTAGTGCTTGCGCAGCTCATTAAAACTACTCGCAACCATGATTTGATAAACCGCTGTTTCCCAGTGATACCAACATGACCATGCATGATTTGGGTGCATATTTTTCGCCGAGACACTGTATTGGTGCACAATCATGCTTAAGCGATTTCGCTTCCACCCTTTGCCGGCATAAACCCTCGTAATATAAGCCTTTTCTAAACTGATCTGACTGGCATGACTCCTGCTCAGTAGTCTTGAATACAAGACTACAAATACAACTTTTTCGCTGTCTGCCATGGGCCATCAAGCTCATTGGCGAACACTGTATGGTGTTATGAATCCAGGAGTCACCATGGGTAACGTAAAACTGGCGCAGTCGGCTATAGAACCCGAAAGCCACGCCATGCTGCAGTCGTTTTTGCAAGAGTTGTATCAATCGTTACGACATGATACTGATGGTGTCGTTGCGAATCACTTGCCTGATCTGTCCCATGCTAATCCAGATTGGTTTGGACTGTGCGCGATGACCCAGGATGGTGCCATTCTGCAAGCGGGCGATAGTGGTATCAGGTTTACCATTCAATCCCTGGCCAAACCGTTAATACTCGCCCTTGCGCTGGAAGACAATAACGCCGATACCATTTTGCACAAAATCGGCGTTGAACCCACTGGCGAACGCTTTGATTCTATTCACTATTCAGAGGATCAGGAAAACTCCAAGCTCAATCCATTTATGAACGCGGGTTCTCTTGCCACCCTTGACCTGATTGATGGAAAAAATCTGGAACACCGTTTTCAACGATTTTGCGATCTCTTACAACGCCTGATATCCAGACCAGCCGTGATTGATCAAGAATCACTGAAATCACGCCGCCAGCATGACCATCACAATCGAGCCATTGGCTACCTGTTGCTCAGTCGTGGTCTCATAAAAGGAGCCGTCGAGGATCTTTTGGAGCTTTATCACAGGATATGTTCCCTTTCACTTGACTGCCGGGACCTGGCGACGATTGCCGCTGTCCTGGCTAACGCAGGAATTCATCCCAAAACCAAACAGCAGGTCTTAGCAGCCAGACACGTTAAAACCATTCTTTCCGTGATGCAAACCTGTGGCATGTATGATTTTTCAGGTCAATGGGCTTATCGCGTGGGTTTACCGGCAAAAAGCAGTTTATGCGGCGCGATGCTTGTGGCTGTACCAGGTCAATTCGGATTTGTGGTGTACTCTCCGCCCCTGGATGAGGTAAATCAAAAAAGTGTACGGGGCCTGAAGGCTTGCGAATTATTATCCAGGAAAATGGGCTTACACATATTTCGCTCCGCGAGCTGTGAATCGCCTCCTGCGGACATTCAATACGGCCGTAAACGAGAGATTACGCATCCGGACGGTAATATAAATCACTTACTAACACGAATTCATGAGCAAACGAGAGAAAATGGTAACGGCGGTTGTTATAATATTGCACCCGACGTGTTTGAAGTCGATCCGGACGCACATGCCATATGTATCACAACGGTGGATGGTCGCCGTTTTACGGCGGGGGATCATGACGCAGCATTTTTAATCCAGTCTATATCGAAAGTCTTCGTCTACGGCCTGGCACTTGAAGATCATGGTCGTGAGGCGGTGCTACAGAAGGTGGATGTCGAACCCAGTGGTAACCCGTATGACGGCATCATCCGCCTGGAACAACGTTCAAAACGGCCACATAATCCTATGGTAAATACGGGTGGTATCGCCACTACAGCCTTGATCAAGGGCGAAGATCCGGCGCACCGCCTGGACAGAATATTGCGTATGTATCAACGTTACACAGGGCATGAAGTTCATATCGATATGCGTACCTACCTGGCGGAAGCCAATTCAGGTGATCGCAACAAGGCCATTGCTTATCTGCTACGCCACTTTGATATGTTGGATAACGATGTCGATGATGCCCTTAATCTTTATTTACAGCAATGCAGTGCGGTGATTAATTGCTCGGATCTTTCCATAATGGCCGCAACCCTGGCGAACAATGGCATTAATCCAATCACCAACCAGCAGGCCATACAACAAGAGTACGTCAGTGACCTGCTTACCGTGATGTATACCTGTGGCATGTATGATTTTGCCGGTGAATGGAGTTACCGCATTGGCTTGCCCGCAAAAAGCGGGGTCGGTGGTGGAATACTTGCTGTGGTGCCCGGACAAATGGGAATAGCGGTTTATTCCCCACGACTTGATCAGCATGGCAATAGCATTGCTGGCATCAAGGCGCTCGAAGCCATTTCCCAGGAATTAGATCTGCATATTTTTTCCGCGCGATGACCGGGTTGCTGAGCAGATTAAGGCTCAGGGATAATATTTCACTGTGATGCGGTGACGAGAAATCAGTCGAGTTGCCAGCGGCCCACGTTGGCAAGCACAGCTTGCGGCTGTTCGAATTGTTCCAGCAAGGTGCGGTGATACAGACATTCTTCGCCTGAACGCAGGCGATCCGTCTTGAATTTTGCGCGATAGGCTTCGCTATCGATGCCGGCTGACAGGCGATCCAGCACCTGGGGGAGCAAGTCAACCAGACCACTGCCCTCATCGAACTGTTCCTTGTCGCGCCAAACAATATCTGCAGGCAGCAAATCCTCAAATGCCTTGCGTAATATCCATTTTTCAATCCGCCGGCCGTCATGGTTGTTCTTGAGCTTTAATTCCGGTGGCACGCTTTGCGCCATGGCAATTACATCGGTATCAAGAAACGGCACACGCGCCTCAATCGCGTGACGCATGGTCATGCGATCCACTCGCTGCAGGTTGATATTATGCAATCGGGTAACGGAGCGGCGCAGTTCGTTATGTAACGCCTCATAATCGGCAATATCCTTGTGATAGGTATAGCCGGCAAAGAGTTCGTCCGCACCTTCGCCAGTCAGAATCACCTTCACCTTTTCTGCTGCCATGCGTGCACAGAACCAGGTGGGAATGGCGCTGCGTACCAGGTCCTGATCGAACGATTCCAGGTGATAAATGATCTCCGGCAACTTTTCGACCACTTCGTTAGCACTGTAGACATATTCATGATGGATCGAGCCGATATGTCGAGCCACGTGCCGGGCCGCTTCCAGATCCCGCGAACCTTCAATGCCCACCGAGAAGGTATGCAACTCGGGCATATATTTTTTTGCTACCGCGGCAATAATACTGCTGTCCAGACCACCGGACAGAAATGCACCCAGGGGGACATCCGACAGCAGCCGCTTCTTGACAGCGGCCTCAATGGTCTCGCGCACCCGGCGGATATGGAGTGACGCATCCAGCTCCAATGGACTCTGGTTGGGAACCTCATAGTAGGTGTGAAAACCACTGTGGGAGTCGTAGAGGGTACCGGGTGGAAATTCCTCAACCCGCGCTGCAAGTGGCGTCAGCGCTTTGATCTCCGAAGCGAAGTACAGTGTTTCGCTGCCATTCTTTTGTTGTTGGCGCGCATAATACAAGGGTTTGATACCGATACGATCACGCGCCAGTATCAGTCGATCCCCTTCTGTGATTGCAAATGCATACATGCCATCCAGCAGGCGCGGGGTCGATAATCCATGATCTTCATAAAGGTGAAGAATGGTCTCGCTGTCACTGTGTGATCTGAATTCGTGTTTTGCCCCGAAGCGCTGGCGTAACTGCGGATGGTTGTAAACCATGCCGTTCGCCACCAATGTGGCGCTGTGATTTTCGTTATGAATGGGTTGCTGGCCTTGCGCGGGATCCATGATAGCCAGACGGGTATGGCCCAGCACGCCATGGTTAAGCTGATGCACTCCGTAACCATCCGGCCCGCGGTGCTGCTGCGCCTGCATCATTTTTTTCAGCTTTGTTTCGTCAACCTCGCCCCAAATACCTGCAATTCCACACATAATAGACTCTTACACCAGTTCGTTTGCTTTCGGCCTTCCAAATGGCCATTATCCTGTGGATATGGCGAGAAATTGACCAGTTTCAACCCACTCTACCGGGCACTCCCTTGTGTTGCAACGATAAATTCATGACACTATTCACATGCTGCTTCTTTCACAGGTTTCCAAACGTTATGGTGATGCGCTGGCACTGGCAGCAACAGATCTTCAGGTGCCAGGCGGTGAAACCCTGGTGCTCATCGGCCCCAGCGGCTGCGGCAAATCTACCCTGCTCCGCTTGATTGCCGGCCTGATCCAGTCGGATTCGGGCAGCATCACTTTCGAAGGGGCCGTCTTGACGCCCGACAATATACTTCAGGCACGACAACAAATGGGTTACGTCATTCAGGAAGGCGGCCTGTTTCCTCATCTCACCGTGCGCGATAACGTAACGGTTATGGCGCGTTACTTGCGGCGCGATCCGGACTGGATTGATGCCCGCCTGACTGAACTGTCCAACCTGGTGCAACTACAACCGGAATTAATGCAACGCTTTCCGGCGGAACTCTCTGGCGGCCAACGCCAACGCGTCAGTCTGATGCGAGCATTGATGCTCGATCCGGATCTGTTACTACTGGACGAACCCCTGGGGTCGCTGGACCCCATGATTCGTTACCAGTTACAACAGGAACTCAAGGCCATTTTCGCCCGCCTGGGCAAAACGGTCGTCATGGTGACGCATGATATTGCCGAAGCGGTTTATTTTGGCCAGACCCTGGTGTTAATGCGCGACGGATATATCGTGCAAACCGGCAGTTTTAAAGACCTGGCCCAGGCGCCAGCCGAAGCCTTTGTCGAACAATTTATCTCCGCCCAACGCGAACCCATGGCTAAACTTACCGAGGCACTCAAATGAAACTGCCGAGCGGGTTACGAGCAGTGTTATTGGGACTCGCTGTCGCACTCCTAACCCCTTATGTCTGCAACGCAGAGACACCGGTGCGGATCACGGTCGGTTCAAAAAGTTTTACCGAATCCGTGATCCTCGGTGAGATATTGCGCCACCTGGTCCGACAGGCCGGCAACGAGGCCGAGCACCAACGCCAACTCGGTGGTACCCGTGTGTTATGGAATGCCTTACTCAGCGGTGACATCGATGCCTATCCGGAATACACCGGCACCTTGTTACAGGAAATCCTGGTCAAGGAAAACCTGCAAACCGAGGCCGCGCTGCATGAGGCGCTCGCGGCTCGTGGCCTGCGCATGACCGCACCACTGGGCTTCAACAACACGTATGCCATTGGCATCAAACAAACACTGGCCAGGCAACTCAAGCTTAAGACTATCTCGGATTTGAAAAACCATCCCGAGCTGGTATTCGGTTTCGGCAACGAATTCATGGATCGCGCCGATGGCTGGCCGGGTCTGCAAAAGCGGTATCAACTACCCCAGCAAAACGTACGTGGCCTGGATCATGATCTGGCCTATCGCGGCATTGACGCCGGCACATTGCATATCACCGATCTGTATGCCACGGATGCGGAAATCGATTATTACCAGCTGATCGCGCTTGAAGATGATCTGCATTACTTTCCCGTTTATGACGCGGTCATTGTGTATCGTGCCGATTTGGAGCAACGGGCCCCCGAGGTCGTCACTTTATTCAAGCGATTGGAAGGTCGGATTGATGCACTCAGCATGAGCAAGATGAATGCCCAGGTTAAGCTGCATGGCCAACGTGACTCCGTGGTCGCCGCCGGCTTTCTCAAACGAACGCTTGATCTGGAGGTGGACTACCGGGTTAAAACTGCCTGGCAGCGATTCTGGCAGCATACGTTTGAACATTTAATCCTGGTCGGTATCTCATTAACCGCGGCGATCATCCTGGCCATTCCGCTGGGCATCCTGGCAGCCCGTTCTGCCCGGCTTGGTCAGGTTGTGCTTGGTGTGGCCGGCATTATTCAAACCATTCCGTCTTTAGCGTTGTTTGTATTTATGATCCCATTGTTGGGTATTGGCGGACCACCAGCCGTCGTGGCGTTGTTTCTTTACAGCCTGCTACCCATTATTCGTAACACCTATGCCGGTCTCAAAGATATTCCACCGGCCATTGTGGAATCCGCCCAGGCACTCGGTTTACCATCGCGGGCACGCTTACGCATCGTGGAACTCCCCTTGGCCACCCGTTCTATCCTCGCCGGGATAAAAACCTCGGCAGTGATCAATGTCGGTACCGCAACCCTGAGTGCGCTTATCGGTGCTGGTGGTTACGGCCAACCTATTCTTACCGGCATCCGACTCGATGATATGGGCCTGATCCTGCAAGGTGCAATCCCCGCCGCTATACTGGCCCTGCTGGTGCAGGGATTGTTCGAACTTGTCGAACGAGGCTTATTACCACACGGCCTGCGCCTCCAGGCAGAGACGACAAAGTCAGCGCGTTAGCTAAACATGACGCATCGTTGTGTTATGTTGAAACAGGTACCTCTGTTATTAGTTATGCCGGCGAATGCCGGTATCTAATCCTTGCCAGTCAGTCGATCGACTCCTCACTCGCGTTACCATCCTCCATTGCCCGGTGCACCTCGCGGAAATCGAACTCGTAGTCGAAGTCGGCGCGCTCGAAATCACGTGCGCCCCTCAAGTCGAGGTTGTGAACGATGAGCAGCTCCTCGAGGAAGTGCGACGCCTGTACGATCGGGATGCCGGACGGCGCCCAGATCCCGGAGCCACCCCAGAATGTTGCACCTGAAATGTCGTGGCGTCCCACCGCGTTCACCGCGATCGTCCATAGCTGATTCTGAGCCGAGGATGCCGCCATAACGGTGTCCCACAGCTGACCATAGTAAAAATCGGTGTGGATATTCATCAGCGGGTACTCCCGGCTGGATGCGCCACGCCAGGAGGCAGTCTGAATGATCGCGTCGACCTGGTCATCGAATGCGTAACGCCGGAGGAGCTCGACGAAAAGGTAATCGTAGCAGGTCGTAAAGCCAACGGTCGCCTCAAGGCGCGGGCTCCGCAACACCAGTCTGTTGTCCGTCCCGGATGCGGTGTAGATCTTCTCGATGCCTGGAATGAAAACCTTGTCGTAGGCGTGATCACGGTCGAGGGGGTCGGCCATCTCCGGCTTGATAAAAATCGTCCGGTTAAGATATTTATCGTCCGGCCCTGCGGTCAGGTTGTTGAGAACGATACCGCGCAGCTCTTGCGTACATAGCGGCCACAGCTCCTGTTTGATCCAGTCGACGTGGTTTTCGATCAGGGCCGTGTCCATGTACGCCCGACAGGTACGCTCGTCCTCCCAGAAATACCCCGACAAAGCGAACTCGGGGAAGATGGCAATGTTGACGCCAAACTCACGGAAGACCTTGAGAGCCCGAAGGATCTTCTCTTTATTTTCCTCGACCCCCGGAACGGTCGCGTGAATGTTCGCCAATCCGACACTGGGGAAATGGTCATCGTGGCAGTAGGTGCGCTCCACGACCTGGAAGCCGTCGATAACCCGCACGGCACCATTAGTAGCAACCTTCTCCATGGATCAATCGTAGCAAACAAATAGCCATGGGTCTTGTCCCACCGGCGAAAATAGCGACCAGAAAGCATTGGATACTTTTCTTAATACACAGTTTTGATACTGACCCCCAAATATCCATATTGAACAAAATTGATTTTCAATGGTCATTTAATGATATGGTGTTAGCCACCACAGCGACAACGAAAACAGCAAAATAGAAGCACAACCAGCATGAAGCAGATGAGTAACGATACTACCTCGAGTACGCAATCAATACCGACACACAAACCCAGGCCGATGATCGACTTGTTGGTCAGCATCCTGATTCCGTCCGTGATTCTGATGAAACTAAGTGGCCCAGAGTACCTGGGCGCCAGCAGCGCACTTATCATCGCGTTAGCCTTTCCGCTAGGATGGGGCGTGTATGAATTATTCAAATATCGAAAGTTCAATTTTATTGCCCTGCTTGGTCTGATCAGTGTGTTACTCACTGGCGGCATAGGCCTTTTGCAGCTCGATCCTCAATGGTTGGCTGTGAAGGAAGCAGCGATTCCTGGGCTTATCAGTATCGCAATCCTCATCTCCGTCTATACACCTTATCCTCTTATCAGGACATTGTTGTATAACCCTAAGATTTTAAATATAGAGAAGATTGAGAAAAAACTACATGAAGTCGGTAACAATCAAAAGTTTGAAAGTCAATTACAAAATGCGACGTACTTGTTGAGCAGCACCTTCCTGTTTTCAGCCGTTATGAACTATATACTGGCAAAGTGGATCGTCACCAGTCCGGCAGGAAGCGCTGCATTCAACGAGGAGCTCGGGCAAATGACGCTGCTGAGTTATCCTGTGATTGCCATACCATCGACACTGATGATGATGGCCATTCTGTATTACCTGTGGCGAACCATTCACACGCTGACTGGATTCAAGTTTGAGGAAATAATTGTCCACGCATTAAAGACGGATTAAATTCTCACCGAGTACAGGAAGTACACTCTAACTCCATTTTTTCTCTTTCTTTGGCATTTTCCGTTAACTGGCTCATTTGCCCGTTTACCATATCCCTGGGAAAAGTCGGTAGCGTGTTTGCGTTGCAAATTCGCTATAACCGTCTAATTCCGCATGCAAAGTACGGTCCTCAAAATATGTGCGCACAATCAGCAATGCAGTAAGAATTGCCGAAAGAATCAACGCATACCGGGAACCCAGCGCAACAGGTGTAGCAAACAACAAGACAATCACAATAGTATACATGGGATGACGGATAAATGCATAAGGCCCGCTGGTAATCACATGGTGATCGCGTGTTTCATCAATTTTGACCACCTGTGATAGATAAGTATTCTCACGCATAACCCAGCCGAGCAATATAAAACAAGGGATATGCACCAACATAGCCGTTACTCTCATCCATAAGGGTAAGGGATCACTCCAGGCAAAACGCACGACATCAAATCCCGGTATGAGGTAAAGTCCAATCCCTGCTACAAAAAATATCAGCATGATGATTTTGTCCCACACCTTTTGATCTTTATGCAGAGGTACAAACTTCAAACGCTCTTTTAGTAAAGCCGTATCATGACGCAACAAGTAAAACGTCATAATTGACCCATAGGCTGTCCAGAGTATGATTACCACCCAGGCTTCCCACCATAACCAGGTACCCGCAGGCCATAACAAGGCAATCGCAAAAAACACGATACGAAAAATTGAACTTATCCATATCTTGACAGGCTGTATTGTATTCATCACGTAAGGTTATTGATGTTCCAATAAAGTATAAAATATCGATTTCAAGTGATCTGATCCCTTGATACCGGCTTTGTTTTTTCAAATCGAGAATGCTGGTAGTCGGGTAATGGGCAAACCATACCTTTTATAAAACGCCTCGAGCCGCATGCGGCTAGGCTCCCCTTTGCGCAAACCCAAGTATGTGGTAGCGTTGCCAGCGAACAATCGCAACAAAGATGCTTCGTCCAAGCTGATCTCATTGCGGAAATAGTTGTACACACTACTGGAGTATGTCGGATACGAAGAATCGATGCCCAGCATCAACCAATCTGTTCCGAAAATCAGGTGTCTGCACTCCGGATCAAACATTGCTAGCCACTTGCGCAGCGTAGCTGTATAGGTATCTAACTTCGCAGGTGACTTACCGAAAATCTCGGTAAGGTAGCTGATGTCCATATAAACTGGCGCAGAGGGATGGTCCTTCAGGTAGCGTCCAAACGCCCACTCCCAGCTCGACTCGGGCAACACAGTCCCGGGCGCCGCAGCAGCAGAGCGTGAATTGAAGCTGCCAAAATGAGCCAAACACACATGCAGTCTTGGCCATTTTTCAAACACCGGTAGCCAGAATGCCGGGTCCGCAAATTCACCATAATCCTTATTGGCGTCATTACTATTGTTTGCATGAGCAATAACACACGCATGCCGCGAGGCGCATAAATCGAATAGGCGCCCCATTGCATCGTCCAGTCGCTTGCTGAGCGCGCGCGAGCCATCCCTCGGCTTCGGTGAACAGTCTTCCGGAGCCGGGTCGCCTGGCAGTCGGGCGAGCAGTCGGTTAATTGTAGGGGTTTTCGGGTATAAGCGGCAAAGATCGTCATCGTTGTCCATCGCGCGAAAGCCCATTGGCGGATACAGCTTGACACCGACAAAGCCTTCTTCATCGATTGCGCGCATAACTTCCTTTAGTGGGTCGTAGTCCT
>JAHEIJ010000222.1 GCA_024639445.1 Gammaproteobacteria bacterium | reverse complement strand
TGCCGGTACCCAGGCTGTCAGTCAGTCATCCATCACGTCCGCCCTATCCACTTACCCAGGAAGAGCAGCAAGCCATTATGGCGTTTGCCGAGCGAAGTCCCAGTCTGACTCCAGAACGTGCCGCCGAATTGGCACAACTCACCGGACCACTGGTGACTAATCAGCCCCGTGCAATTGAGACTTTATACAGTTATGCCAAATGGCTCAGTGGTGATCAAAATCCAGAACCCGCAAAACAACCTGCTGACGACAACTCGCGTGAATCCGGGGAGGCGGCATGAAACAGGAACAGTTCATCGCCGCCCACGAAACTCAATGGCAACGTCTCGAAGCCTGGCTGGAAAGAAGATCCCCCAAAAGGCAGTCTGTCAGTGACAAGGCCAGCCCGACGGAATTTGCTGCCCTCTACCGCCAGACCTGTCAGCACCTGGCCCTGGCCCGCAATCGCCTCTATAGCCCGCACCTGATCAATCGACTGAATCGTATTGTCCTTGAGAGTCACCAGATCATGTACAGCGAACGCCGCAACCTGTTCAAGGCGATGGCCCGCTATGTGTTGGCGGATTTTCCGGCCCGTGTAAGGCAAAAATGGCGCCTGGTGCTGCTCAGTGCGCTGCTGTTTTATGTGCCCTTTGTCGGGATGATCACCGCCATCCAGGTCAATCCCGATATGGTCTACACCGTGATGAACGGCGCTACGCTACGCAAGCTGGAATATATGTACAACCCGGAAAATCGCGAGACGGTCGGGCGCGATTGGGATCGTCAGGCTGATACCGATCTCATGATGTTTGGGTATTACGTTAAGAACAACACCGGCATCGGGTTTCGCACCTTTGCCAGTGGCCTGATGTTTGGACTCGGCACCATTTTTGTGGTGCTGTTCAACGGCTTCTATCTCGGAGCCGCCGCGGGACACCTGACGCAAATCGGTTATAACGAAACCTTCTGGGGCTTCGTGGCGGGACACAGTGCGTTGGAACTGAATGCCATCGTGTTATCCGCTGCTGCGGGGCTACAGCTGGGTTTTGCGTTACTCGCCCCTGGCCGACGGACCCGGCTGCGCGCCCTGCGGGAAGAAGCCCGCGAAGCCCTGAAGCTGATGTATGGCGCGGCCGGCATGTTCATCCTTGCCGCCATGGTGGAAGCATTCTGGTCGCCGCTCAGCTGGGTCCCGACAAATGTAAAATATGGTGCGGGTCTGGCCATGTGGGTTTTCGTGCTGATGTATTTCCTGCTGGGAGGACGACGGCGTGCAGCTGGATGATATGACCATTCAGATTCGACCCCGCTCCCATCGTGAAGCAATGGATCTGGGGCTGCGGCTGGTACAGAGCTACTGGCGGGCCATTTATCGCCCTTTGCTTTTCGTGGTGCTCCCGATATTTGTCATTACAAACCTGCTGCTTGCGGAACACATGTGGCTGGCAGGCTTAATCATCTGGTGGCTGAAGCCTTTATATGATCGCATCGTGCTTTATGTATTAAGCCATGCGGTCTTCGGTCAAACCCCTGACAGCCGGGATACCCTGCGCCACCTGCCCCGTTTGCTCAAGACCGGTCTGTTCCTGAATCTAACCTTGCTTCGCTTTGCACCCGGTCGCAGCTTCACCCTGCCGGTGTGGCAACTGGAGGGCCTGCGCGGTAAAGCCCGCCGCGAGCGCCTGCGAATTCTGCAAGCGCGCGCGAGCGGTCATGCTTACTGGCTCATGTTTATATGTATTAATATGGAAATCATTCTGTTGTTCAGTCTGTATGGACTGATTTATATGTTTCTCCCGCAGGACAGCGGCTTTGAAGTACTGGCACCGTTCTTTTCCGACGCCCCTCCCTACTGGGCGGAACTCGTATCAAACGCTCTTTATCTGTTGGCAGTGTTGATCGTTGAGCCTTTTTATGTGGCCGCCGGATTCATGTTGTACCTCAACCGGCGAACAGAGCTGGAGGCCTGGGATGTCGAACTGGGCTTTCGGCGTATGGCTGAGCGGTTAAAAACACTCGGCAGCACTGCTACATTATTGATGGCCCTGTCTGTTAGCTTTATCGGACTGGGTTCAGCTCCCCCTGTGCAGGCTGAAATAACAGCAGATCTCGCCAGGCCGGAAGTGCCCTTGCCAGTAGACGAATCGGGACGTGTGATCAAAGACGTGTTGGCGCATGAAGACTTCGCCACGTCACGTAACATGACCCTCTGGGTGCCGAAAGATTTCAATCTCGATATTGATGATGAAGAATTTCTGGAAGAGGAACCACTGTTTCCCGGGCTGCCCATCCTGCTCGCCGATGGGCTTAAACTGCTTCTGCTCATTTTGGTGGTCATCGCCATTATCTACCTGGTGATTAACCGGGATCGATTGCTGGCAGGTTTCCAGCTTCGACCACGGGAAAAAGATAAGCCCGTTCCCACCACCCTCTTTGGGATGGATATTCAACCCGACTCCTTACCAGATGACATTGCTGCCGAAAGTCGACGCTTGTGGCAACAAGGCCAACATCGCCAGGCGCTCAGCCTGTTGTATCGCGGCAGCCTGAGTCGACTGGTTAATGATCATCTACTGGAGCTAGACGATAGTATGACCGAAGGTGATGTGCTGAACTGCGCGCGCAGGGCCTCATTGCCGAATGATTTACTAAGTTTTCTGCAACAACTTACCCTGGCCTGGCAAACCATTGCCTATGCCCACCGCCAACCGGCCGAAGACAACGTCGATAGTCTATTGGATAACTGGCCCTCCCATTTTGAAAAGGCGGCCACGGCATGAGTCGGCCTGCGATATTGGTTAGCTTACTTATCCTTTCCCTATTGGGTGCAGCAGGATATTGGGGCTTCCAGCACCTGGAAAAAAAGGAGATTGAGCTACCTACCGGTCTCACGGGTGAAGCTGCAGTCAATCCTCTTCTGGCGGCAGAGCGCTTCCTCGCGGCAATGGGCATTTCCACTACCCCGCTCGATGACAGCTCCCGCCTGATACGCAAGCTGGGACCAACTGATGTATTACTGATTACCAGTGATCGCCAGACATTGGGACTGGAACGCACTTCTGCCCTGCTCGACTGGGTCGAGCAGGGTGGCAGACTGATAGTCACCGTGCCGCATTTATTAAAAGAAGAGGAACCACTACGGGACCTCTTGCTGGAAAGCCTGGATTTAACGTTGTTCTACGTCGATGAAGATTCGATTGAAGAGGAAATGAGCGAATATCCCGATTACCTGGATATCGACTGGCCAACTGCAACCGACTTTATGAAAATCGATATCGATCTTCAGTACGTGCTTGAGGGAGTGCGTTCCGGCGACTGGGTCATTGAGAATGATTGGGGTGCCGTACTGATTCGGCGGCAACATGGTGATGGCACAGTCACCATTGTTACCGATCTTGATTTTATCCAGTTCCTTAGGATCGGAGAGTATGACCACGCTAAATTTCTCTGGTACCTGGTCGATGGGAAAGGTCCCGTCTGGCTCATAACCAATAATGATATGCCATCCCTATGGGAATGGCTCTGGCAACATGCGCCTGAGATCATGACTGCCGGACTGTTATGGCTTGGCCTGTGGCTTTGGGCACGCAGCCGGCGTTTCGGTCCCCGGCTGGCAGAACTACCGCCGGAACGACGCCGTATACTGGAACATGTAGAAGCGAACGGTCGTTTTCTCTGGCACCAGAAGCAGTCCCACCACCTCGTCGCCGCGGTGCATAAACAATTCATTGCCACCGCCTCTAACCGTCATCCAGGCTGGGGCCAAATGTCTGATGAAGAACGCGCCGAGCTACTGGCTAATGTTACTGATCAAGATATCAAAACCACCCGTCGCCTGCTGGAGGAACCTGAAGTGCGACATCAGCATGAGTTCACTCGCAAGATTAGACAATATGAAAACACCAGGAAGCAATTATGAGTAACCAACAACCAACCACAAAGCCCGCACCCACACCTCAGCAACTGGCTCAGGCACATCAGCTAGTAGACCAAATGCGTGGTGAAATCGGCAAGGTTATGATCGGTCAGCAAGCTGTGATCGATCAGGTATTAATCGGTTTATTTGCCGCCGGCCATGTCTTGATCGAGGGAGTGCCCGGCCTGGGCAAAACCTTGTTGGTGCGGGCTTTGGCCAGAAGTTTCAGTGGCCAGTTTGGCCGTATCCAGTTTACGCCTGATTTGATGCCAACCGATGTAACCGGTCATATTATTTACGACATGCAAAGCGAACAATTCACGCTACGCAAAGGCCCGATCTTCACCCATTTGCTACTGGCTGATGAAATCAACCGTGCCCCGGCCAAAACTCAGTCGGCATTACTGGAGGTAATGCAGGAAGGCCAGGTTACCCTG
>JAHEIJ010000027.1 GCA_024639445.1 Gammaproteobacteria bacterium | reverse complement strand
TATCCTCGCGGCTGCAGTTAGCACTTCCGCTTATGGATTCGAGCCGTTTGTTATCAAGGATATTCGTTTGGAGGGGTTGCAACGCATCTCGGCTGGTACGGTATTCAATTACCTGCCGGTTAAGATCGGTGATCAAATTAATAACAAATTGAGTTCACAAGCAATTCGTACACTATATAAAACAGGATTCTTCAAAGACGTAAGACTCGAACAAGAAGGTGATGCCCTGGTGGTGTTTGTCGCCGAGCGGCCGGCTATCGCTGATGTTTCAATTACGGGTAATAGTGAGATACCTACTGAACAGCTAGAGGATTCCCTCAAACAAATTGGTCTGACCAGGGGTAAGGTGTTGGATCGATCATTGCTGGATAAGATCGAACAGGAGTTGGAAAGGCAGTATTACAGCCTCGGCAAGTATGGGGTAAAAATCGATACAGAGACATCTCCATTGGAGAGAAATCGTGTCAAGGTCAGCATTAACATCGCCGAAGGTGAGGATGCAAAGGTATATGTAGTCAATATAGTCGGTAATGAATTATTTACTGATGAAAGATTGTTAGGTCGAATGCAATTAGGCGGGATATCTTTTTTTGGCGGAAGAAAGCAGTACTCAAAACAATTATTAGGGGCCGATCTTGAAACAATCAAGTCGTTTTATCTGGATCGCGGCTATATTAATTTCAATATTGATTCGACCCAGGTTTCGCTTACACCAGACAAACAAGACGTATATGTAACGATAAATATTACTGAAAGAGAGCAGTACACAGTCCGTAATATTAAGCTTGCAGGCGACTTAATCGTTCCGGAAGAAGAATTAATAGATATGGTCAGCCTCAAGGAAGGGGATGTTTTTTCTCGTAAACTGGCTGTTGAGAGTACCAAGCGTATCAGTGATCGTTTGTCTGAAGATGGATATGCATTTGCGAATGTTAATATCGTTCCTGATGTTGATAAAGAAACACTCACTGTTGGAATAACATTGTTTGTTGATCCTGGTAAACGGGTATATGTGAGAAGGGTTAATATCAATGGTAATAGTAAAACTAAGGATGAGGTTATTCGGCGTGAATTTCGCCAATTTGAAGGTGACTGGATGTCGTCGAAACAAGTTTCCCTGTCACGTTCGCGCCTCGATCGTACCGGTTATTTTGAAACAGTAAGTGTAGAAACACCTACAGTGCCAGGTACCAGTGATCAGGTCGATATTAATTATACCGTTAAGGAACAACCAACCGGCAACCTGTCCGCGGGTGTTGGATACTCTGACACCCAAGGGGTACTGCTTAACCTTGGTGTTACGCAGGAAAACTTTCTCGGTACCGGCAAGCGTGTGGGTGTTAATGTTGACAATAGTCAGGTAACCAAGAACTACAGCATTAGTTACACAAACCCATATCACACCATTGAGGGGATAAGTCGCGGATTTAGAGTCTATTACCGTGCGGTTGATGCCCTGGAAGCAAACATCTCCAATTTTACAACGGACAGTTATGGTGCGAGTCTGAATTATGGCTTCCCTCTGGGCGAAACCACCTCCGCGCGTATGTCCCTGGGTTTTGAAAATACCGAATTGCTGCTGGCGGATGAAACGCAGGGGATTTCAGCGGATATCCTTGATTTTGTTCAAGAAAATGGTAATGTTTATGATGATTTTCCGATTTCGGCTTCCTATGTTGACGACAGTCGAAATAAACGCCTGATGGCGACGAGCGGTTCATTGATGACGCTGGGTACTCAAGCCACTATACCGGGGAGTGACCTGGAATATTACAAGTTGAATTTCAGGTACTTACACTATATTCCACTCGGGAAAGTGACCGCCTTGTCCCTGAATACTTCCCTGGGATATGGGGATGGCTATGGGGATACGAGCCGATTACCGCCCTTCAAGAACTATTTTGCCGGGGGGGTCCGGACGGTTCGCGGGTATGATGCTAATAGCCTTGGTCCACGTGATACCGTAACCGGTGACCCGATAGGTGGTGATAGAATGATAATTGGCAACGTCGAATTGATTTTGCCAAACCCGCTGGAGACCGAGGAAGGGTCGGGGTCAACGCGGGTAAGTGCGTTTATTGATTTTGGTAATGTATATCGGAACAAAGTTGAGTTAAGTGAATTAAGAGCATCTACCGGTTTATCCATACTATGGCTCAGTCCGGTAGGGGCATTATCATTCAGTTATGCTTTCCCGATTAATGATCAGGAAGGTGACGAGTTGCAAGCATTCCAGTTTACGCTTGGCTCAGCATTTTAGGAAAAGGTGAGAACATTGAAAAAATATTTTTACTATTTTCTTCTTGTATTGTCTTTGGCTGGTATGAGCCAATCACTCTATGCGCAGGACATTAAACTGGGCTTTGTGAATACAGCTCGAATCATGAATCAGGCACCACAGGCGGAAGCGGCAAGAGAAAGACTCAAAAATGAGTTCAAATCACGGGATGAAAAAATCGTCGCTTTGCAGAATGAATTAAAAAAACTCGAGGATGAGATGAGCAAGAACACTGCCGTGATGAGTGAAAGTGTTCGCAATATAAATGAGCGTAAGGTTGTTTCCCTGAAACGTGATATCAAGCGCGGCAAGGAAGAATTTAATGAAGACCTGAATATTCGTCGCAATGAAGAGCTGACCAAGTTACAAAAACAGGTTTATGAAACCATTGTCGCGTTGGCCAAGGAAAAAAATTATGATGTCATTTTAGGTGACAGCGTCTTGTATGCAAGTAAACGAGTTGACTTAACGGATCAAGTGCTTGAAAAACTAAAGCAGGAATCTAACCAAGCAGCTGCTACAAAACCAGCTCAATAATATAAATTGGAAATTGCTAGTGAGATTTACTCTCAAAGAGCTGGCTGAGGCAATTGGTGGCGTCGTTGATGGTGATGCAACAATAGAAATTGAAAGCATTAATACTCCGGCCGAGGCACTGTCTGGCCAGATTACATTTTTATCTGATTCGCGCTACAAGAAAGAATTAGAAAATACCTCAGCCTCCGCAGTAATTTTACGAGAAGACGATAGATCTGCTTGCCCGGTCACAGCACTTATTGTGAGCAATCCTTATGCTGCTTATGCCGAGGTGGCAAATCTACTTTATCCCACGCAACGTGAAATTGCGGGTATACACCCGACGGCGGTTGTCGATGACAGCTGTGATATTGGCGCTGATGTGTGGATTGGTCCCCATTGTGTGATTGGACGGAATGTGCTCATCGACTCGGGGTGCCAGATAGGCCCTGGTTGCCTTATCCAGCAAAATGCTCAAATTGGTGCTGAGTCTGTTCTTATAGGCAATGTGGCCATCATGCACGACTGTGTACTCGGTAAACGGGTATTGATTCATCCTGGGGCAGTAGTGGGGAGCGATGGCTTTGGTCAGGCTAATGACAATGGGCGTTGGATAAAAATACCCCAGGTTGGCCGGGTGATTATCAATGATGATGTGGAAATTGGTGCGAGTACCACCATCGATCGGGGTTCAATCGGTGATACGGTGGTCGAAGAAGGGGTCAAGCTCGACAATTTAATACACATTGCCCACAACGTCCGGGTTGGAGCGCATACGGTGATGGCGGGCCAAAGTGGAATCGCCGGAAGTACCACGATCGGCCGGAATTGCATGATTGGTGGTCAAGTGGGGATTTCCGGCCATCTGACAATCGCGGATAATGTTACACTAACTGGCAGAACCACGGTCCTGCAATCAGTGAAGGAGTCGGGAGTTTACTCGTCGGGTACGCCTACTGAGCCAAACAGGCAGTGGCATAAAAATTATACGCGTTTTAAACAGCTCGATGACATGGCAAAACGAATCAAGATTCTTGAAAAACTGGTAGCCAAACTTGAAGGAAAGGGAAACTGACTTTGAATTCGCTCGATATTTACGACATTCTCAAACACCTGCCGCATCGTTATCCTTTTTTATTGATTGACAGGGTAGTGGATTATGAGCCGGGGAAAACACTGGTGGCGATTAAGAATGTCACTCATAATGAACCGCATTTCCCCGGCCATTTTCCCAGCCGCCCGATCATGCCGGGCGTGTTAATACTCGAAGCACTGGCACAGGCTACCGGTATACTGGCTTTTAAGACTGCCGATCATATTCCTGATGAAAATTCACTTTATTATTTCGTCGGGATTGATAATGCCCGCTTTAAGCAGCCGGTCGAACCGGGAGATCAACTTCAGCTGGAAGTCGAGTTCGTCAAACAGATGCGTGGCATTTGGAAATTCAAGGGTAAGGCACTGGTTGACGGAAAGGTTGTCTGTTCTGCTGATTTAATGTGTGCGGAGCGGGAGGTGGAATGAGTATCGACCCGCGTGCCGTCGTCGATCCCTCTGCCAAACTTGCTGATGATGTAACCGTCGGCCCCTTCACAGTCATTGGTCCCAATGTAGAAATTGACAGCGGTAGCTGGATTGGTCCCCATGTAGTAATCAATGGTCCTACCCGTATCGGACGTGATAATCGTATATTCCAGTTTGCTTCAATCGGTGAACAACCTCAGGATAAAAAATTCCATGGCGAGGCCTCACTCCTGGAGATTGGTGATCGCAATACCATTCGGGAATTTTCAACCATAAACCGTGGTACCGAAGATGGTGGTGGTATTACCCGTCTTGGAAATGACAACTGGTTAATGGCGTATATTCATATAGCTCACGACTCTTTAATTGGTAATAACACAACCATGGCAAATGCTGCGTCTTTAGCCGGTCATGTTACCGTTGATGATTATGCGATTCTGGGCGGATTTACCCTTGTGCACCAGTTCTGCGCCATTGGTCAAAATGCTTTTTGTGGTATGGGTAGTGCGATTAGTAAGGATATTCCACCCTATGTCATGGTCAGCGGTAATCCTGCACAACCCTACGGGCTCAATACTGAGGGCCTGAAACGTCGTGGGTTTGACAGTGATGTTATTCGCGGGCTGAAGGAAGCCTATAGGGTGATCTATCGCTCGGGTTTAACTGTCGATGATGCTGTTACTCGTTTGCGGGAACTGGCGGAAAAAACGCCGGAAATAGAAGAGTTAATTACTTTTCTTGAACAATCGAGCCGCGGCATTTTGCGCTAGATGTCTTTACACCGACTGAACGGGATTTGTTTCTTCAAGCATTTCCAGCGTCAAATCAACAATATCACCCTGTCGGGGTGGCTGAGCCAAAATAGACTGAATCCTGGACAGTTTTTCACGAATACTTTCGCGATACTGCTCATCGTATAGCATCTTTTCAATTTCGGTAACAATATTACCCGCTTGCGCATCATGTTGGATCAGTTCTGGCACCAGACGCTCATTCGCCACAATGTTACACAGACCGATGTAATCAAGTTTAAACAGGCGCTTGACGATATGGTAACTTAGCCAGGCCAGCTTGTTAATGATGACCATGGGTTTACCAAGCATGGCTATTTCCAGTGTCACCGTTCCCGATACGGTAATAATGGCGTCACAGGCTTCCATCACATCATAACTACGATCACTGATCATTGTGACTGTCAGTGCTTTATAACTGACCAGGTAGGGTTTGATATCTTCAGCGCTTAAGGTAGATGCGATGGGTAATAAAAATTGCAGCTCCGGGTGTTGTTGTTTTAATTGCATGGCGGCTTCAAGAATGATCGGTAACAAGCGTCGAATTTCGCTTTGACGGCTACCTGGAAACAGTCCGACTGTCTTGCGCGTCGGCTCAAGTCCGAATTCCTGCAACAAGGTGTCATGGTCGGCGCTGGCACTGACTTCTTCATTTAATGGATGGCCGACATATTGCACGGGCACCTGATGTTGCTGGTAAAAATGTTCCTCAAACGGGAATACCACAGCCATCATATCGACCCGCTCACGAATTGTTTTCACTCGGCCTTCACGCCAGGCCCACACCTGGGGGCTGATATAATAGAGCACCTTGATGCCCAGCTGTTTTGCAGTTAGTGCCAGGCGCAAGTTAAAATCGGGATAATCGGTGAGGATCACCAGGTCGGGCGAATCATTGCGTAACAGTTCGCGCATTTTGTTAAGTGCGCCGAAAATAACTTTGCGGTGGGCCAGAACTTCAAACAAACCGACAACGGCGAGCTCGGCAGAGTCAATGAGTACCTCGACTCCGGCTTTGCGCATTTCATTGCCGCCGATACCAAAAAAATGAACATCGGTACGTTTAGCCAGAACCCCTGCCGCGAGTTTAGCCGCATGCAGATCACCCGATGCTTCGCCGGCGACAAGCATCACCTGTTTCATGCTATGACCTTATACCGCGGACTTAATGACATCGGTCACCTGGGTAACCATTTCGTCTGTTAATTCAGGATAGATGGGAAGAGACATACAGCGGCTGGCCACGTCTTCGGTTATCGGGAGGGATATCTGTTTGCATATGTCGGCAAAGACTTTTTGCTGATGTAAGGGTACAGGATAGTAGATGGCGCAACCGATGCTATTGTCCTGTAGCTTCTGCATGATTGCATCACGCTGATCGCTCAATAACGTATATTGATGATAAACATGAGTGCCGATGCCATCTTCTTGTGGTGGTGTCACTACCTCCGCTAACAAACGACTATAGGTATGCGCGGCTCGACGTCGTTCCTGGTTATAGCTGGGCAAGCGTTTCAGTTTGGCACGTAATACGACAGCCTGCAGTTCATCCAGACGGCTGTTGTAACCCACAATATCATGGTAATAACGCACCTTGCTGCCATGATTACGCAACATGCGCAGTTGCTCCGCAATTTCATCGTCATTGGTAGTGACCATACCGCCATCACCATAACAGCCTAGATTTTTACTTGGAAAAAAACTGTGGCAACCTGCCAGGCCGATGCTGCCTGTCATCTGACCTTTAATATCTGCGCCAAAGGATTGAGCGCAGTCTTCAATGACTAACAGATTATGTTTCTCCGCCAGGGCCATAATCGAATCCATGTCGGCCGGTTGACCGAACAGGTGAACCGGGAGGATTGCCTTGGTCTTGTTAGTAATGGCGGCTTCGATTTTTTCCGGATCAATATTATAGGTATCCGGTTTGATGTCAACATAAACGGGGATGGCGCCTACATAACAAATGGCTTCAGCCGTGGCGATGAAGGTAAAGGACGTGGTGATGACTTCATCACCTTCACCAATCCCGGCGGCGAGCAGGGCAAGATGAAGTGCATCAGTGCCTGAGGCACAGCTAATCGCGTGTTTAGCCTGCAGGTAATCCGCGGCTTCATTTTCAAACGCCTGAACATTGGGACCAAGAATAAAACTGGTGTTTTGCAGGGTTTCTTGAAACCCTTGTTCGATTTCTTCTTTCAGGGTCTGATACTGACCTTTCAGGTCAACCATTGGGATCATGATAATGCTGCCTCGAGAGTAAAGAACTAAATCAATAAATTATTGCTTACCCAGTAAACGGGTGATTTCAGATGCCGTCTCCAGTGCCCGCATGCCGTCTTCGCCGCTGACAACAGGGCGGGATTTCTCATTAATGCTTTTCAGAAAGGCGGCAGATTCTGCCAGCAGGGCATCACCTTGTTCAAATTCCCGTTCAAGGCTGTCAATTTCGGCGATCCCGGGAAACATTTCTCCTTCCCCTTTGCGATGTACCCCGAGTGTCTTGTTCTGAAAATCGATAGTGATATAAGCATCGGGTTGGAAGATACGCATTTTGCGTTCGCTTTTCATGCTGACACGACTGGCAGTGACATTGGCGACGCAACCATTTTCAAATTGAATACGTGCATTAGCCACGTCAGTATCATTTGAGAGTACCGGCACACCATTGGCTTGAATGCCTTTCACCGGGGAGCGAACAAAATCCAGAATAATATCGATATCATGGATCATTAAATCCAGAATAACATTGACGTCGGCACCACGAGGATTAAATGGCGCGATGCGGTGTGATTCAATAAATTGTGCTTCTTTCAGGACATCATCCAGCGCCATCACTGCAGGATTGAACCGTTCCAGATGGCCGATCTGGAAAACCACGTTCTGCTCTGCGGCGAGGCTTACCAGTTCACGTGCTTGTTCGACCGTTGAGGTAATGGGCTTTTCCAGCAGAACATGCACGCCATTTTCAAGAAACACCTTGGCGACTTCATAATGTTTCTGAGTCGGTACCACGATACTGACCGCATCCACTTTGTCGACCAGCTCATTATAATCAGTGTAAACATCTACCCCATGTTCATCCGCGATGGTTTGGGCGACCTCCGCATTACTGTCGCATACCGCAACCAGTTCGGATTCCGCTAACTGGGCATATTTCTGGGCATGGAATTTACCCAGATAACCGACACCAATGACAGCGATCTTTAATTTCTGCATCAAGAATTCTCAAATATTGGGCTTTTTAGGCCGGTACGGTTGTATTTCACAGATGAACCTGTGATTGCGATAAGATAGCAATTATTGGCAACATATGTAGCCGCAATCATCGCATTATTAATCAATATAAACAATTACATAACATAATCCGGAATGACATTCAGCATATTATGGGCAGGGCTTCATGGGATACGAGCAGATTGGCTTTAATTTTCAGACGGGGACAAAACTCGTAGCCGGAGTGGATGAGGTTGGACGTGGACCGTTGGCCGGACCGGTGGTGGCGGCTGCGGTGATCCTGGACCCGGCCAGGCCGATCGAGGGTCTCGCCGATTCAAAGAAACTATCTGAAAAAAGGCGTGAAGTCCTGGCGGAAGTGATTCGGGAACGAGCATTGGCCTGGGCTCTGGGGCGGGCTGAAGTTGAGGAGATTGATCGGCTGAATATCCTTCAGGCCAGCCTGCTGGCGATGCAACGGGCCGTGGCGGCGTTGCAACCCCAGGCTGAATTTGCCCTGGTGGACGGCAACCGCTGTCCCAGGCTGAATTGTCCCGCCGAAGCAGTCATCAAGGGTGATGAGCGGGTTGCGGTGATCAGTGCGGCTTCCATCATCGCCAAGGTGTCCCGCGATCGGGAAATGGTCGAGCTGGATCAGCACTATCCTGGTTATGGTCTGGCCAGGCACAAGGGATATCCCACCAAAGCACACATCGAATCATTGCAGAAGTTGGGCGTAACCGAGATTCACCGTCGTACGTTTGGCCCCGTGCGCAAAGTCCACGAAGGGTCATAACCACAACTTTACGGAGTGATGACAATTCTGCCAGCTGTTTGTTTTATGAAGCATAAACCGGTATAAAGGATGGAATCTTTATTAACTGTTTGTGTCTTAGGCTGTACAAGCATGAGGGCACTATGTCTATACCCCTGATACTCAGATTGGATGTGACCGGCCAACCGGTGATGTGGATTCCCTGGCAAGATGCGGTCTGTATCTATGCCCGGGATCGGGTTGCCTGGACCGCGGGAGACCATATGTTTCCGTTGCGAGGGGGCTTGTCCCGGCGTACCGGCGAACGCAGTATTATTGAGATTAACTCGATCATTGCCGTTAAAGGCGAATATAAACGCAAGCATCTGTATACCGCACCCCCCTTAACCAATCGCGAATTGTTTCGCCGCGACAAACATACCTGTTTATATTGCGGGCGTGAACATCGTGACAGCAATCTTACCCGGGATCATGTCAAACCTCTTTCCCGTGGTGGACGCGATAAATGGCGCAATGTGGTCACCGCTTGTAAACGTTGTAATGCTCGCAAGGGCAGCCGCTTTCCTGAAGAAGCCCATATGCCCTTACTGGCAATCCCCTATGTTCCCAACCTGGCGGAATATCTCGTGTTACGAAATCGTCGGATCCTGGGCGACCAGATGGAGTTCCTGAAGATGCAGTTCAAGGATGTAAATCGGGAGTGGAACATTCAATAACTTAAGTAAGCTATGCCCTGGCTTCCGCCTTCACCACGTTGTAATTTTCCCCCAATAATTCCTTTCTTTGCCTTTCGATTGATTATTTTTTAGTTCCTCCGCTGTCAAGGCTTGCATGCATGGCCATTTGATCTGACACTTTGGCACATGTTGAGTCAGTTTGTTCACCTTCATCTCCACACCGAATACTCGCTGGTCGATGGCTTGGTACGGATCAAGCCACTGGTGCAGGCCGTGGCTGCGGCAGGCATGCCGGCGGTGGCGGTAACCGACCAGAGCAACCTGTTTGCTATGGTCAAGTTTTATCGTGCCGCTATGGCGGCGGGGGTCAAACCCATTGTCGGCGTGGACCTGTGGATTGAAAACGAGCAGGACGCCGGTCCACCGTTTCGCCTGGTGCTTTTGTGCAAAGACACGATCGGTTATCGCAATCTGACTGAACTGGTCTCCCGTTCCTATATTGAAGGTCAGCACCGTGGCCAGCCACAGATCAACAAAGCCTGGCTGGAAGGTCATACCGACGGCTTGATTGCGCTGTCCGGGGCCAAGGCTGGAGATATCGGTCAGGCCCTGCTGGCGGGTAACCTGCAAGAAGCACAAACTTGTCTGGATTTCTGGTGCGGGTTGTTTCCGAACAGTTTCTATCTCGAGCTGCAACGTACCGGCCGTGAGGGTGATGAAGAATACCTGCATGCGGCGGTGACATTAGCCGCAGCCACCAACACACCTGTGGTGGCAACCAATAATGTGCATTTTCTAAAGCGTGAGGATTTCGGTGCCCACGAAGCCCGGGTCTGTATCCATGACGGTCGTACCCTCGATGACCCACGCCGGCCACGCCGGCACGCCGAGCAGCAGTATTTACGCACGCCTGAGGAAATGCTGGAATTGTTCGCCGATTTGCCCGAGGCCATCGAAAACACGGTAGAGATCGCCAAGCGTTGTACCCTGGAATTAACCCTGGGTAAAAACTATCTTCCGGATTATCCCATACCCGCCGGGATGACCATCGAGGAATTCCTGGCGGAAGAATCCCGCAAGGGTCTCGAATTGCGTCTGACCAAATTGTTTGATCCAACCGCGTCGGACTTTAGCGAAAAACGTAAAGCGTACGATGAACGGTTACAGATCGAACTGGATGTCATTAACACAATGGGTTTTCCCGGCTACTTCCTCATCGTGGCCGACTTCATTCGCTGGGCCAAGGAGCACGGCATTCCGGTGGGGCCGGGGCGTGGCTCCGGGGCTGGCTCGCTGGTGGCCTATGCCTTGACCATCACGGATCTCGATCCGATTGAATATGACCTGCTGTTTGAACGTTTCCTCAATCCGGAACGTGTTTCCATGCCGGATTTCGATGTGGATTTCTGTATGGAAGGTCGCGACCGCGTGATCGAATACGTGGCCGAGCATTACGGACGCGACAAGGTCTCGCAGATCATTACCTACGGTTCCATGGCTGCCAAGGCAGTAGTGAGAGATGTTGGTCGGGTACTGGGTCATCCTTACGGGTTTGTGGATCGCATCGCCAAGCTGATTCCGTTTGAGATTGGTATGACCCTCGACAAGGCGCTGCAACAGGAGGAGACCTTCAGGGAACTGTATGAGCAGGATGAGGAAGTGCATGGCCTGATTGATCTCGCCAAATCGCTTGAAGGCCTGGCGCGCAATGCCGGCAAGCATGCCGGGGGTGTTGTCATTGCGCCATCCAAACTGACTGACTTTGCTCCGTTGTATTGCGAACAGGGCGCCAGTAACCTGGTAACCCAGTTCGACAAAGACGATGTCGAATCCGTGGGCCTGGTGAAGTTTGACTTCCTGGGTCTGCGTACTCTGACCATTATCGACTGGGCAGTGCAAACCATTAATAAACAGCGTCAGGTTCTTGGTGAGGATCCGATCGATATCACTACGATACCAATCGATGACAAAGCGGCCTTTGACCTGCTAAAGGCAAACCAGACCACGGCGGTATTCCAGTTGGAATCACGTGGCATGAAGGATTTGATCAAGCGCCTGCAACCCGATAGCTTTGAAGATATTGTTGCCCTGGTGGCCTTGTTCCGCCCGGGTCCGTTGCAGTCCGGCATGGTGGATGATTTCATTAACCGCAAGCACGGCCGTGCCAAAGTCCAATATCCGCACCCGGATGTGGAAACCATCCTCAAACCCACCTATGGCGTGATCCTTTACCAGGAGCAGGTGATGCAAATCGCACAGGTCCTGGCGGGTTATACCCTTGGTGCTGCGGATTTGTTGCGTCGCGCCATGGGCAAGAAAAAGCCCGAAGAGATGGCTAAGCAACGTGACATCTTTACCAGGGGCGCGCTCGAGCGCGGTGTGACGGAGAAAACCGCCACCTATATTTTCGATTTAATGGAGAAGTTTGCCGGATATGGTTTTAACAAGTCACACTCGGCGGCGTATGCGCTGGTGTCATACCAGACAGCCTGGCTCAAGGCCCATTATCCGGCCGCCTTTATGGCCGCGGTGTTATCGGCGGATATGGATAACACCGACAAGATCGTCACCTTGATTGATGAGTGTCACGACATAAACCTGAGTGTTCAGCCCCCCAACATTAACCTGTGTGAACATCGATTCACCGGACGTGAAAATGACAAGGTTGTGTATGGCCTTGGCGCCATCAAAGGTGTCGGTGAGGCGGCGGTTGAAAGTATTATCAGCGAGCGTGAAGCCAAGGGGCCGTTCCGTGATTTATTTGATTTTTGTCAGCGCAGTGAGCTGAAGAAGGTCAATCGACGGACTCTCGAAGCGTTGGTGATGGCCGGTGCGCTGGATGTATTTGGCCAGAATCGGGCGACCCTGATGGCGTCCTTGCCGGCGGCATTAAAGATCGCCGAACAACAAACCCGCAACCGTGAAGTCGGGATAGAAGATTTATTTGGCATGAGTGCGCAGACGGAAGCCAGTCCGGCGCACTACCTGGTGCAACCCGATTGGCACGAAGACCAGCGGTTATCGTGTGAGAAACAAACCCTCGGCTTATATCTTACCGGCCATCCTATCGAGCGTTATCTTGAGGAACTGGGTCGTTTTGTAACCGCACGCATTGTGGATCTCAAACCCACCAATGATCAGACCGTGGTAGTGGCCGGATTGATCATTGCCATGCGCAGCATGAATACCAAGCGCGGGGATCGCATGGCCTTTATTACTATCGATGATCGCAGTGCGCGTATCGAACTGGCGGTGTTCTCCGAATCGTATCAGCGTTATCGCGATTTGCTCGCCAAGGACAAATTAATCGTGGTGGAAGGTGAGGTCAGCGTCGATGAATACAGTGGCGGCTACAAGATGAGTGCGCGCAGCATCTATGACATTAATCAGGCACGAGAACACTTCGCAAGGAAACTAATCCTCGAGGTGGATGAACAGCGCGCGGCCAATGGTTTTATCAAGCAATTGCAATCCACCCTGGCACCATTCCGTGAAGGGGGTTGCCCGGTGAGTCTGGCGTACTTGCGCGACGGGGCCCGGGCCGAAATTGCCCTGGGGGAAGCCTGGCGAGTACACCCGACCGATGAGCTGATACACCGGCTTAAGGAAGTCATGGGCGATGGCCAGGTGCGACTGGTGTATTAAAATTTCCGAAACCAGCTCCTGGTAGCACGCCAGAATTCAATCGAGAATGCTACAATCGTCACGTCTTGACCACAAAGACTGGTTTGACAACTATAATCGTTATAAACTTTGTGATCTAAGTTATTGAAAAGCACTAGTTCTTGCCTACTTGCAACTCGAGACTGTTGAACATGAACCTGAATTTCCTCGATTTCGAACAACCCATTGCCGAACTGGAAGCCAAGATTGAAGAATTGCGCTACGTTGGCTCTGATAATGAAATTAATATCGGCGAAGAGATCAGTCGCCTGCAATCCAAGAGCCGGGAACTGACAGAATCCATTTTTTCCAACCTGAAATCCGCGCAAATTGCACAACTGGCACGTCATCCACAGCGGCCTTATTTCAAGGATTATATGGAACTGATCTTCACTGACTTTGAAGAGCTACACGGCGATCGCGCTTTTGCGGATGACCCGGCCATTGTCGGCGGTACCGCCCGGCTCGACGGACAACCCGTGATGATCATCGGTCAGCAGAAAGGTCGCGACACCAAGGAAAAAGTCCGTCGTAATTTTGGTATGCCGCGGCCTGAAGGCTATCGCAAGGCCAAGCGTCTGATGGAAATGGCGGAACGGTTCA
>JAHEIJ010000026.1 GCA_024639445.1 Gammaproteobacteria bacterium | reverse complement strand
CTTCAACGTATAACAGCTCCGCGGTACGTTTTTCTATACTCCCAAGTTCTTCATTATCGAAAAAGATAATACCAAGCGGCAGATCTTCTCCTGCATCGAAAATAACAAGGCAGCGAGCCTGAAAGTCAGGCACGCGATCGAGCATGTGCGTGGGAATCTCGATCACTTTCCGGTAGCACTTGACCTTAACCATTCTCTGCTTAAGATTAACGTGCTCCACCCGGCATATTTTTGCGTTGTCGGGTAATACCCGCTGTGAATCAAGCGCCCTGGATGCCCGGCTCAATGATTTTTGTTCCCGGCTTAATTGAAGTGTCAATGCACTTACTTGTTCCTGAAGCTCTCTATTATCCGCCTTGAGCTCGGTGAGTTCCGCTTTCAGATCCTTGACTTTTTTAACTTCAGGATCGGGTAACCAGGGAATCGCTTTATCACCTGCGGCCCTGGATTCATATTTGGAAATTTCATCGTAAAAGCTCTGAAGAATGTCTCCTACCTTGTTCTTCTGAGGGAGCTCAAAACGAATGCAGGGAAAATATTCATTGATCTTGCCGGAGGATGAGTCTGGATTGTCTTTACTGGAGATTTTACTGTGCACAGAGAACACAAAGCTGTCCAGGCAGGATAGTATGTTTTCAAGATTGGGGACAAAGCCATGAGCATCAAGAACCGTTTTGATAGTACTGACCGGATTAGAAAACAATACCTTGTCGATAGTAATATAGAAAAACTTTTCATCACTATCATAACCGACAGCGGACAGGTTCTTGTTGATTGATGCCTTTGAAAGATCCGCCTCTCCTTTGTCAGAGATGACTTTTAACTTTCCTTTTTCAAAAATTGCCAACTGCGCACCTCTTATAAATGATACGTCAAAGAGGTCTTGACTCGGCAATTAAAAAACTGCCAAATGAAGATGTGATCTTTCCGAAAGCCATGCTCTCTTGATAACTGGGTGGGAGAATTATTCGCACACACTACCTGGCAAAAATTAAGTCTGACATAATGGTGTAAAGCATTTTTATTATCCGGCTCGTCCGCAACCAACAATATTGTCTAAACACAGGATTTTGTTGGTCCCGCCCAAACCCCATCGTCTACATATAATCTGGATTTCAGCCCACAGACCAATATGGGTAAATAAATGTGAACCAGTTCACATGCGGTCTTATCTATCTGGCCAACCCATTAATTAAATGGATATTTCTGCCAGAAAGGCAATTTACCACCAAATGGATATCGGCATCTAATGGATTTGCTTAAGAAATAAGCACAACGTGCTCATTCTGTGAACATTCGCTCTGTTTTATGCTTCTAATTGTTGGCAGTCTAGCTGCCGTCGCCCGCACTGTTACTCTTTACTGACTAGGACACAGAACCGACAGGTAGCCCTCATATCTAAAGGATGCATATATCAGCCTAATTCAGGCAGGATATTAATTGGCGGCGAAAAATCTTATTAATTGTATGGTTACTAAATCCATGACATTTGAGGTATCGAGTGCTGAAGATATGACATCTGTTGTTCCTAGCTGATCCAGCCCTTGCTCTCTGCCTGCTTCGAATACCAGATCAAAAACGCCGCCACCACCAACGGCATTAGAATAATCCCAAGGATCTCGCCGAGACCGAAGTCGATACCGAGGCCAAGGGTATGGATCATTGTCAGAATCACGCCAAGTAGCGACGCGATAAACAAATAGTACGCAGCCGACTTCCTGAGCAGAAGCAGAAGACAGCCAAGTGTGCCGCCGAAAACGGCTATCGCAAAAGCGCCGGTGGCCCATGCGGGTCGGCCTTCGATTATCGTGCGCTCGGATTCGCGATATGCAGCGAGCATATCTGGATTCATCTGCACAAAGTAATTTATGACTCCCATGACGTTCCAGATCAGCGCGATAGCGCCAATTATCCAGAAACTCCAGTGAACACCACCAACGTTTCCTTCGTTCATCGAACCCTCCAGTTATTTATGTTTTTCTTTTTATTAATTTTTCTTGTTTACTCATAACGATTAAGCTCAGTTGACCCCAAAAGCAAGCGAAGCGCTGCTTTTGGTGGTCAACTGGAGTGCCTTGTTAGCCATTGAATTTTTCATCTTCTATTAACCTTTTTCCTAATCCAATCACTTCATCATCAATAAAGCCGATAGCTTTATAAAATGCGATAACTTCATTATTAGATGACCTTACTTGTAGATTTATTTTCGGACATCCTTTTTCCTTAATGCGTTTCTCTACTTCGAGCATAATTTCTTTTCCAAAACCATTGCACCGATATTCAGGATGAACAGCTAAATAGTTTATCCAGCCTCGGTGACCTTCGTAGCCACCCATAACAGTGGTAACAATGACGCCACCTTTTTCGCCTACTAAAAATAGATCAGGGTCTACTTTTAGTTTTCTTTCTATATCTTGAACTGGATTATTCCAAGGCACGATGAGATTACATTTGCACCATAATGCAATAACCGATTTTTCATCACTTCTTGTATATTCCCTTATCTTCATTTTGTGTGGCTAACGACCAAGCTTACTGGTGGAGACGCGATAGCGCCGGAATCCAATGGGGCACATTGTTAACCGTCTTTTCATTCACTTCTTAAATGATTCGGCCAACTCATTTAAAAGCGCCACATAAATACCGTGACAAAACTCTATAGCATCTTCTACATTCGATTCCCAGGAAGAGGACCATTCAACATGTGTTCCATTTCCATCAGTTGCTGGAGATAACTTTACAAAACCATAATAATTAGACACTTCTTCCTTAGATACTGGAGAAGGGCCATCATCAATGGAATATTTCAACATATATTCACTATTATCTATTTCCACTAAGGTTTCATGAAAAGCATTGTTAAGAATTCTTTTTGCGCCCACTTCCCCACCATCAATACTCCCCACTTTCTCTACATTAGTTATGACATTAGGGGCCCATGATAGATCATGAAAATTATTAAACTTAGACCATACTTCTGACATTGAAGCGTCAATGTCTTTAGATTGATTTGTTGATGGCATAGCAATCTCCCTCCTTAATCGAAAAATTATTTTTTACGGCTAACTATAAGTAGACGCCCTAAATACGCCGGTTGCAATGGAGCATTTCGGACACTTAATAATTTTCATCTCTTACAAAATCAAATGCTTAATCTCTGATTAGGGAGCCTAAACAATATAAATTGAGGCCAAGCACCCATTGTTTTTAATATTAGTCAATATTGTGCTCTGATCCCATTTTCTAAAATATTATTACCCTTTAGCGTGAGCGTCCGCTATCCCGGTTCTGTCTCTCTGCCTCATGGAAAGCCTTACATTCTGGTAGGTCATTGAACATGGGTTGGCGAAAGTGACCGGACTCGGTTCTTCCCCCCTGGCCAAAGTCACTGTAAAAGCGCTCACAAAATTCTTCCACATTTCGTCGGCGGGGATTGCTCGTTATACATTCTTCGATTGCATCCTCGCGCAAGGGCGCAATTTTTACTTCTCTGGCCTGATCACAACGTTGTTGTAATTCTTGTAGCGAGGGTGATTGGGCAACGGTAGGGGAAGCTAGATAAAATGTAAAGAAACAGAATATCAATTGATTGGGTTTTATTTGCATTGTTCTGGCTCGTTTAATGCTGGTTTTTATCTTGAAAATATAGCAGATCAAACACCTTCAGAAGAATTAAAGGCGACTACGATTCGTCGGCATGTTTCACCTCGCTCAGGCCTTTCGGGTGGCGGAACTCCGGACAGGCGATACTGATGTAGCTTGGATATTCTGTGTCCAGTTGCAGGGCGGTCAGGTCGCCCCCCCAGATGCAGCCTGTATCCAGGGCATGTACATCCGGTCTATCCAGTCGACCTGCCGTTGACCAGTGGCCAAATACAATACGGTTATTGATGGTCTTTCGCTTCGGCATATCAAACCAGGGGACGCTGCCAGAACCCTGGCTGCCAGGTGGCCCCTTGTCTTTCAAGTTGAGCTTGCCATCGGAATCGCAATATCGCATGCGGGTAAAACTATTGACGATGAAACGCAGGCGATCCCAGCCCTTGAGTTTGTTACGCCAGATTCTCGGTTTATTGCCATACATCTGATGAATGAAGTCTAGATAGTCATCGCCTGCCAGAATCTGATGCAGTTCTTCGGCGTAGTCGAGTGCTTGTTGCAGTGTCCAGGCAGGATAAATACCGGCATGAACCAGAGCGAAGCCCAATTGATCATCGTAATGCAGTAGTGGTTGTTTACGCAGCCAATCGATAAGCTCATTCAGGTCGGGTGCCGACAGGATTTCCTTCAACCCAGTGTCTTTGGTAGTTTTGTGGTCCGCAGCAATTGCGAGCAGGTGTAGATCATGATTCCCCAGAACCGTGATGGCATTGTTCCTCAGTGATTTGACGAACCGTAAGGTGGCAAGGGAATCCGGGCCACGATTGACCAAATCACCGGCCAGCCAGATCTGATCCCGGGCAGGATCAAACTGCAATTTATCCAATAGTCTCTGCAAGGCATCAAAGCACCCCTGCAGATCGCCGATTGCGTATGTGGCCATGATTCAATTATGAGTGCGATGCGCGCCCTAACGCAACATGCTTGAGGGCATGTTCAAGCAGTGTATCTCTTTACGCGGTAATATGGGAAAGGCAAATCTGTTTGGTGATATAGACGGAGATAATGTTCGGTCTATCACTGTTTTTAAATTAATGAATGGTGTGTGGTGTGGAGAGGGTAAAAGGTGCAATTTTTGTATAAAATTTGACCCCATCATCTGCCACCATTTGATAGCTGCCCTGCATGCTACCAACCGGGGTCTCCAGTACAGTACCACTGGTATAGCGAAAGCCTTCCCCCGGTTTGAGATGCGGCTGTTCACCGACAACGCCTTCACCACGTACTTCCTGGGTCTTACCGTTAGCATTGGTAATAATCCAATGGCGGGTCAGGAGCTTGGCCGGCACACTGCCTTCATTGCGAATGGTGATGGTGTAGGCAAAAACGTAGCGCTCATCTTCAGGATCAGACTGTTCTGCAATGTACTGGGTTTGTACATCCACTTTGATGTTATAGATTCGAGTATCAATTGCCATAGTAATTACCCGGTCATATCCATATGTCCTGTTATTTCGGGATAGAGGATAACATGTCCTGTATATCACGCCCATGATGTACCCCGCATTGTGTGACGTGCGATCAATACTATGGCTATTCTGCGCGTAAGCGCCAACTGGGTTGTCCGGTCGGGTCGAGCAACTGATGTTGAATTAACCAGTCTTTTGCGTCTTCAGCATCGTGTTCAAACCAGGCGCGGGTGGAGCCAAGCCGGAAACTGTATCCCCAGTCATCCATATCCTGCATCATGCGGTCGCTAGTCATACCAGCTAACCGGTCAGCCAGCAGTATTTGTAAATAACACACGCCATTTTCTTCGTCATACCCCCCGCCGGCATCAGTGTGTAGTTGATGTCGTCGTCCGCTATCCATGCAAATGTAATGACAGGCTTCATGTAACGCCGACTGGACTGGTGTGGTTGGCCGCACATACAATCGGTTGGCAATCAGGCCGGCTTCCGGATCACCCCAGAAACTACCGGGTAATTTTTCCACCTCCGAGATATCAATCACTTCCAGGCCATATGGTGTGAGCAGTTGCCGCAAAGCCATCTTGGGGAGTTCGGCATAGGTGATGACTTTATGGTTCATGGTTCGACTAATAAACTGATGATTAACGGTTGATGGCCTGGGCCAGCCGAGCGAATTCCTCGAGGTTGAGACGCTCGGGGCGCACACCGGGATCAATCCCAAGGGCCTCGATGGCGTTGGCATCGAGCAGACCTTTGAGGTTATTACGCAAGGTCTTACGGCGCTGGCCAAAGGCGCGAGTGACGAGCTGGGCGAGGGTGTCTGGATCCACTTCGACCGGGGGTTGACGATGGGGCGTCAGGCGTACAATGGCGGAATCCACTTTGGGGGCCGGGCGAAAGGCGCCGGGGCCGACGGTAAACAACATCTCGGTTTGACAGTGGTACTGCATCATCACACTCAGGCGGCCATACTGGCCGGTACCTGGCTGGGCGGTGATCCGTTCCACTACTTCTTTCTGCAACATGAAGTGCATGTCCTGAATGCAGTGACTCATTTCAAGCAAATGGAACAACAGGGGGGTTGAGATGTTATAGGGCAGGTTGCCGACGACGCGAAGTTGTGCCGGCCCGGGACTGAGCTGGCAAAAATCGAATTTGAGGGCGTCGGCCTGATGAATACGTAACTCTCCCAGCCCGGAAAATTTCGACTCCAGCAACGGGATCAGATCCCGATCCAGCTCCACCACGTCCAGTTGACCCAGTACAGCGAGTAACTCACCGGTCAGGGCGCCTTCGCCTGGCCCGATCTCAACCATGCTTTGACCTTCGCGGGGACGAATGCTGTTCACGATGCGTTGAATGACCTGTGGATCGTGCAGAAAATTCTGGCCGAATCGTTTTCTTGCCTTGTGGGTCGATGAATTACTCATGCTTGTATTATAATTTTATTGCAGTGACTTATTGTAATCCAAGAATGTTTTTCCAGGCTTCCCTATTTGCAGGATATTCGATAATAGCTTCACGCATTTGCGTGAAGCGCTTATCCCGGTTTACATTGGAATCAATGAGCGCATAACAACGGGAAGCATCACCAAAATTTTGTTCGATATTGGTGATAAACAGCCTGAAATTTTCTCGTGCAGGGTCCATTTCTTTGCTTGTGTTCCACCAATTATTGTTATCCAGAAAGATAGACTTCAGCTGTTGCAGCTTCTCGTGTATCTGAAGCTGTTTGGTCACATATTTTTGGTGTATGTCTTTTTCTGTCGATTCCAGTATCCGGATAATTTCTTGCTCAGAAACAGAACGTTCGGGATAGCCCATCGCGGTGAGTTTTTCCATGCTAAACAACATCACGTCGCCAAAGAATTGCCGCTCGAACTCCCCTGACAGATCAATGATATTTTGCTTACTGTTGATGCCAGGCCTGAATTCCGACTTCCCCATATCCTCCACGGTGCGATTATGCAGCATCGGCAGATTGGCAGAAACAAACCGGTCTTTGTTTTCTGATTTAATAATTCGGCCCAGTACAGGCCCCGCCATTCTTAACCTGAGTCGCGCAAAGGGAATGAAATATTTTAAGCCCTCAACAGTGAAGAGGTAGTTTCCGGTATAAATGGTTCTTGCGGGTTTGATATCGGATACAGGTACTTCATGATTAAAGTAGCTTTTACGCGTTGGATGCTCGCCATGAAAAAACTGCTTCAGTTTGCTTGAGAAATCAGTAAAGCATCTTGCATGATTATGCTCTCCGCCAAGGCCGCAGCAATAGTGATATGACTCCGCTGTGGGTTTAAATCCAAACAGCTCCGCCATGTCATGATAGGCGGCATCATACTCTTTTTGCTGGCTTTGATTGTGAAACTGGCAAGGAAGATCTGGCTTTGTTGCGGCCATGCGATGTAAAAAAGCAATAGTGTCATCGAGAAATGTGCCGGCCATCACCGCAGGGGAGACAGGTGGATCGCCGATCACTTTTCCGGTCAGTACGCTGACAGCAGGCTGTGAGAATATCCTGTCCAGTTCATAGAAATAGTTGATGGCGTATACTTCCTTATCTTTTCCGTCGGTCTGGATCTTTACTTGAAACTCCTGGTCACTGTCCACGAAATGGAAAAGAAGGTTTTCGTCCCCTTTGCACATTTCGATTAATTTGAGAAAGGTAATGTTGCGCACTATGGATGGGCCTTTGTGGTAAAAGGCTGAACTGTCGAAATCTCCCAATATGTTTAATAGCTGTTCCCTTTCGGTCTTTGTCAGGCGCTCGAGCTGTTGCTGTTGTTCGTCCAGGCCGAAATAGATGGTTGCAATACCCTGCGTATTAAAATGGCGCGCGATTTCCTGGTGCTTCAGGATGTTGACCTGCTCTTTTGTGTCATCCGCGATAATGACAGACACCTTGGAAAATTTTTGATTGGAGTAGCCGCCGTAGTGAAATGACTGGCAAAGTGCCAACAGGCTCTGCAAACAGCTTTGTAGATGTATGGGCCTGTCGGCGACCGGGATTACAACAACGAATTTATGCCGGGCATCACTCTCTTTCAAACTGAGCAGTGCTTCCAGTTCCTGGAAGAGTTGCTGGTAAATCCTGATTGAAGCATCTTTCGGTTGCGCTGATCGGATGTCTGCTTCCACAACCTGTATGGCGGCTTCGTATATTTTGACCGTGTCGTCAATGTCTTCCTCTGTCGTATGGGCGTAAGATTTATTCTCCAGCGCATCCTTGTGGTGTTGTAATAATGTGTCGTCGTAAATCTCAAATACCCGTTGCAGTGTCTGGTGGGGGGCTGAACTCATTATTGGAAACGCCCTGAATTATCTTCCTGACCGGTAATTCGGGAAGGCGTTCTTATCAATGACGATCTCGATGAGGTTAATGGTGTTCACCAGGTCACTATTGGTAAATAGGTCATTTACATCGTCGTTGGATGTAATTTTCGTATGATTGATACCGAATGACCGGGCAAGGAAAGCGAAATCCGGATTGACAAAGTCACAGTTGATAAATCGTTCATCATACAGTTGGGATTGGTTTTTTCGAATCAGCCCCATGGTCGAGTTATTAAACACCACCACATTGAGGGGTATGTTGTAATTGACTGCCGTCATAATCTCCATGCAGCACATTTGAAATCCACCATCACCGAGAATGGCGAAGGTCGGCTTGTCTGCAGAGAACCGTGCCCCGATTGCCGCGGGTATTGCATGCCCCAGGGAGGATATACCAGAGTTAGGGAAGTAGCGATTACTGCTGGAGACGTTAAAGAAGTTCTGCGCAAATATGATGTTGTCGTCAAAGAATAAAGCATTTTCCGGGAATTGTTTTTCCAGCTCGGAATAGAATTTCTCAACCAGGGCGAACTTGGCTCGAGAAAGCGAGGCATAACTTTCACCGTTGTCCATACCTTTCCCGTTCACACGGGGTTGCATTCCTGTGAGTTCCTTTTTCTCCAGACCTTTCACGCTGAGATTACTTAAAACCCCTGCGAGGACTTCTTTAATATCACCGTGAATGGCGACATCGGCTTCGAAGACCTTCTCCAGCTGCGCGGGGTCGCTATCGATTTGCGCCACCTTTTTATTATGAAGTAATTTTTGATCCCAAAGGTAGCTGGTTCTTTCGTTGAAGCCGGCGCCAAGAAAGATCACCAGGTCGGCTTTTTCCACAATGTATCGATAAGCACGGCCATCGGAAGTAACTCCCAGGCTGCCAAGGGACAGTTCAGATTGATCACCGATGACGCCTTTGCCTTTCAGGCTGGTGGCAACCGGGATATTAATTGATTCACTCAACTGAGAGACAACTTCCTGGGCGCCGGACTTGATACAGCCATAGCCTGCCACGATAACGGGACGTGTTGCCTCGGATATTTGTGTCGCGATGGCTTCTACCGGCGGTGAATTTTTGTCGACTGTATAAACGCGCCGCTTGGTTTTGATGTTATGCAGGATGTCAGCATCCACCATTTCCTTCTGCACATTAAAAGGAAAACTGAGGAGGACAGGGCCGGCATTATTAGAAAGAAGTATTTTTGATGCCTGGTTTAATACCTGGGCAAGATAGTCGGTTCTCTCGATAATCTTGTTATATTTGGTAATACTTTTGAACAAGGCGCTTTGATCGATGCTGCCACCTTCGCCGGAGCTTTCCTGTAGTCCGCCTTTACCAAAAATATGGGTCGCCGTTTCGCCGGTGATAATCAGGACGGGTTGCTTGTCGGCATAGGCATTGGCGATGCCGGTTACCAGGTTGGTGGCGCCGGGCCCTGCAGTAGTTATACAGGCAGAAATTTTCCCCGAGGCTTTGGCGTAACCGCCGGCCATGAATGCCGCACCTTGCTCGTGTTTGGCAAGAATACTTTTAATGCCTGAATCATAGAGGCTGTTATAAACAGGCAGGATATGAGCACCGGGCATACCGAAAATAGTTTCAATACCCAGGCGTTCCATATATTTAACAATTAATTCACCGACAGTTATTTTCATCAAGCTGCGTCATATCCGTGTTGTTAAGTGCCCGGGATTACCCGCTGTCATAGTCCCGAATTTACTCGCGGTCGTGGCCTGAGTTTGACGGGATTATCACCATTATCATGCCTCTATGCTGCGTGGTAACAAATGCCGCTAGATTATAACTGAATGAAAATTACAGGGAAGTCAACAGGATAGAATCACTGATAGGAACAACCGAATTTTTAACCATATAACTCGTTGATGAAGAAGAAAAAAGAGCTGTGTGGGAGATGACTTGCGAAACGGCGCTGTGTAGAGTGTCAACAGGTCATTTATGCTATTCGCAAATCCATGCCGGTATCCACCCGTTATCAACTGATCGATATTCTGCGCGGCGTCGCCATCGCCATGATGGTGTTTTACCACTTTTGTTATGATCTGACTTATTTCCAGCTGGCCAAATTTGATTTCTATCGGGATCCCTTCTGGCTCAACCTGCGTACCCTGATTATCAGTCTATTCCTTGGCCTGGTGGGGGTTAGCCTGGTATTGGCTGCCGAGCACGGCATTAACTGGCAACGCTATCTTAAACGTCTAGGCTTGCTAGTACTCTTTGCCCTGGCGATATCCATCAACAGCTATTTCATGTTTCCCGGTCGGACCATTGTTTTCGGTATTCTGCACTTTATCGCCTTTGCCAGCGTGGCAGGCCTGTTGTTTGTCCGCTGGCCGGGTGTCAGCCTGTTAGTGGGTAGCGGGATCATCGTTCTGGATCGGATTTACCAGCATTCATTTTTTGACCAAGCCTGGGTGCATTGGCTGGGACTCATGACTCATAAACCGGCCACCGAGGACTATGTACCAGTGATTCCCTGGTTTGGCGTGGTATTGGTTGGAATTTTCGTCGGTCATCAGATGCAACGTGCGCCGGCTTTACGGTTTTTCACCACATGGCAGTCGAGCACGCCTCTCGCCCGGGGGCTGGCCCTGGCCGGTCGGCATAGTTTGCTGATCTATGTTATGCATCAGCCGATTCTGTTCGGGCTCTTGTGGGTAACGATGCAGGTTCTGGGCTAATGCCTCAGGAAAGGTTTGCCATTTCCACCGCGGTGGCGATGGCTGCCTCGAGACTGCTGGTTTGTGCCTGCCCCTTACCCGCAAGTTCAAGGGCTGTGCCGTGATCCACCGAGGTGCGAATGATCGGCAGGCCAAGGGTTACGTTGACCGCCTGCCCAAAGGCGTGGTGCTTGAGGACCGGCAGGCCTTGATCGTGATACATGGCGAGAAAGACGTCCGTTTGTTCCAGCTGCCGAGGATTGAAAGCGGTGTCGGCCGACAGGGGGCCCGTCAGGTCCATTCCGGCTTCGCGTAATTCGTTTATGACGGGAATGATGATCTCGATCTCTTCCTGGCCCAAGTGGCCACCTTCGCCGGCATGGGGATTCAGGCCCAACACGCTGATGCGTGGCCGTGCAATACCAAACCGTCGGCGTAGATCCTGATCGAGGATGGTCAGGGTGGTGGTCAGCTGAGCACGCGTAATGCTATCGGCCACCGCGCGCAAGGGTAGGTGCGTGGTCGCCAGGGCAACACGCAGGCCCGGGGCGCTCAGGAGCATCACCACCCTGGCAGTGCCGGTTAGCTCGGCCAGGTACTCGGTATGACCGGTAAAGGGGAGCCCGGCATCATTGATAATACCCTTGTGCACCGGACCGGTCACCAGCGCGGCAAATTCCCCTGCTTGGCAGCCACTTATCGCCCGGCGCAGGCATGCCAATACATAGGCGGCATTCGCGGGGTCCAACTGGCCGGCAGTTGCGGGGCTTGGCAGGGATTCCGGTACGATTGCAAGTTGGGCCACGGGTGTCACTGCGGGCCGCTGCGATGGCTCATGGGGCACCAGGGTTAATGGCAGATCCAGTTGCCGGGCCCGTTGCTGTAACAGGTCGGGATCCGCGATAGCGATCAGTTTCTGGGTCTGGGGTTGCTGCACCAGCTGAATGAGCAGATCCGCACCAATTCCGGCGGGCTCACCCGGCGTAATCGCAATGCATTGAGGGGTGGGGCTCACTGGTTCAGGCGGTATTCCACGTAGGCCTCACTACGCATCTCACGCAGCCAGCTCTCGACGGCGAGTTCGGTCTTGCGTCGGCCAATCATCTGGCGGGCCTGCGCACGTTCAAATTGCTGGGTGTTGTCCTGTTGGCGACGCGCCATGACTTGTACGATATGCCAGCCAAACTGACTCTCAAACGGTTGGCTGATTTGGCCCGGTTGCAGTTTGTTCATCTGCTCCTCGAATTCGGGCACCATCACCCCCGGGTTGACCCAACCCAGACTGCCACCTTCAACGGCAGAGGCCGTATCATCGGAGCTGGCTCGGGCCAGTTGGCCGAAATCGGCCCCACCCTCAATCCGCCCATGCAGCCGAGTGATGCGCTGCTTCGCTTCGGCGTTGGAGATAACTTCATTGGGGCGAATCAGGATATGCCGTGCCAGGGTTTGTTGTACCGTGTGTTGCTGTGCCTTACTTCGCCGATCCAGCAGCTTGATAATATGAAAACCGCTGGGGCTGCGGATCAGCTCGCTCATCTGGCCAACCTGCATACTGATTACGCTTTCGCTGAAGAGAGTGGGTAGTTGGCCTGCCTTGCGCCAGCCCAGATCGCCACCTTCCAGGGCTTTTTGGCCATTGGACACGGTAATGGCGGTTTCGGCGAAATCGGCACCCAGGCGTAACTGGGCCAGAACCGTCTCAGCCCGTTCCTTGGCGGTTCGGATCTGGTTGGGGCTGGCGGCTTCGGGGATGGCGATGAGGATATGGGCAAGGTGGAATTCATCCTTACTACCCCGCCGATTTGCCTGGCTAATCAGATAGTTATCGACTTCCTGCTCAGTCACAGTGACACGATTCTCTACGCGACGCTTGCGTAACTGACTAATGGTGATGTCTTTTTTAATGTTCTGCCGAAAGTCGGCGAACTCATAGCCTTCGCGCGCTAACACCGCACGGAACTGGTCGAGGGTAAACTTGTTTTCCTGAGCGATATTGCTGATGACCTTGTTGATGGTTTCATCATCGACGCGAATACCGACTCGATCAGCCAACTGCAGTTGCAGGCGTTCGATAATCAGCTGTTCCAGGATCTGCTTGCGCAGGACATCATCCGGTGGGAGCTTTGCCTGTCGTTGCTGCAACTGTTGCTTGATCAAGCGCATGCGATTTTCCAGCTCGGAATAGGTGATGACATCGTCATTGGCCACGGCGACGATATGGTCGATTTCTTTTACCGCCGGCTTAGTGGTGTGGGTTTGGGCCAGCGCTGTGCTGAACACAGGTAAACAAAAAATCAAAATCCAGCGAAACACAGATGTCATGGGACTTCCAGCGAATATTCAGGGGCGCAAAGCATACCATGAACCTGCTGCTAAGGGGGAGGATGCTCAATTAGAAGCCGGTTGATATACTCGACAGGCCCTTGAGTTCCAGCTCCAGGTAGAAGCTTCTGTCTTGCGGTTCCAGATCTGTGATAAAGCGTTCCTTGGCAGACAGGGACAGCCCCCAGCAGCAACTGTCGTAACGCAAGCCGAGTTCGGCCTCCTGGTTACGCTCATTAAACAGATCATAGATTTCACGACCATGAAACCGCCAACGGGGATTGAGTTGCCAATCAAAACCGGCTTCCGCTGTTTCCAGTACGGTCCGTTCGAAGCGGTAGGCCAGTTTGAGTTTCAGCTTATTACTAGGGTGGTAAGTCAGGTCAGCGGTATTACGATCGAACTTCTCGGTCTCGGTGTTCCACTCTGTATCATAGTGAAATAACCAGTTCTGGTTTGGCCGGGTCGTCAATAAGGCGATGATATTGGAACGTGGCTGGATTTGGGGACTGCGTCCTGGCAAGGTGACGAGGCGATCGTCGAAATAATAGACCTGACCAATTCCTGCCATGAATAGCTCGGCGCCTGAATTTTGATTGATATAACGAGTAGACAACAAGGCGGTCAGGCGGTTGGCATCCTCTACCCGGTCAGCTCCATCGAAAATGTCCGCCTTGACCGGCTCGTTGATATTAAATCTTGATTGCTGG
>JAHEIJ010000221.1 GCA_024639445.1 Gammaproteobacteria bacterium | reverse complement strand
CCGGGACAGTGGTTATGCGTTGGAGGGGGATGAAGTGGTTGAGCGCCATTTGCTTAAAGTGGGTAACCGGGATGTCTATGGCGCGGATTTCAGACTGGCACTGCAGCCGTTTCTGACCGATATCAAATACCCTGAGGACATACTGGTCGTTGAACGACGGGAGTGGGGTAATTTCTATGGTTTTCTGCTATCCATCAGCGAAAACGGTAAGGTCATTGCCGAAGGTGACGCCACCAAACAGGTTTTGCCGGAGCGGCTGGAACATGCGCTGGATCTGTTTAGCCAGATTCGCAGTATACAGACCCACGAGATAGGTAGTGTCAATTACGAGCTGGAGCGCTTGCGCCTGAAGCAACGACGTCTGGAGATGGATGGCATTGAAGATCCCAAGGCCTATGCGGTCATCGACAAACAACGTGAGGATCTACAGAAAGAGTACGACGTCCAGCGTGAGAAAATGACCACGCTGTTTGAACAAATTCGTCGTGACAGCATACGCGTTGAAACCATGGATGGCAGTCAGGTTGATATCCCGCTCGAAAAAGTGGTTAGGGTGTATTACCCAAACGCCATGGGGAACTTAGCAAAACTTGGATTTTATTTTGAAAAGGTCTGGGAATTTGTCAGCGATGAACCGCGTGAAGCCAACACTGAGGGAGGGATTTTCCCGGCAATATTTGGCACGGTAATGATGGTGCTGATCATGTCAGTGCTGGTGACGCCCTTTGGGGTCATCGCGGCGGTTTATTTGCGTGAATATGCCAGGCAAGGGCCGATCATTCGAATCATACGTATTGCGGTGAATAACCTGGCCGGAGTGCCATCAATTGTTTATGGCGTATTTGGTCTCGGGTTCTTCGTTTATTTTCTGGGGGGTAATATCGACGCGCTGTTTTTCCCCGAGGCCCAGCCGGCGCCCACCTTTGGCACACCGGGTATTATCTGGTCTTCGCTGACCCTGGCACTATTAACCTTGCCGGTGGTGATCGTGGCAACCGAGGAAGGTCTGGCGCGGATTCCGCGCGCAATCCGCGAAGCCAGCCTGGCCCTGGGCGCCACCAAGGCTGAAACGCTGTGGCGCATTGTAATACCCATGGCTTCACCGGCCATGATGACCGGTTTGATTCTTGCCGTTGCCCGCGCCGCGGGTGAGGTGGCACCGCTAATGTTGGTGGGGGTGGTCAAACTGGCTCCTTCATTACCGTTGGATGGCAACTTCCCGTTTCTACATTTGGAACGGAAATTCATGCATCTTGGGTTCCATGTTTATGATGTGGGTTTTCAGAGTCCCAATGTGGAAGCGGCACGCCCCCTGGTGTATGCCACCTCATTACTACTGATCATCGTAATTGTACTGTTAAACCTGGCTGCGATTTATATTCGTAATCACTTACGTGAAAAGTATCGTTCGCTGGAACACTAGGTTGGAACTAAACTATGAATACTGATGCGACAGACGTGCAGGAAGGTAAGATGGAGTCGGCAGCGCCACGGACCCATGCTATTAATATGGGTGATCTTGGCCGTGAAAATACCGTTGCTGAGCAGGGCGAACTTGATATCGCCCTCAAAGTGACGGAGCTTGACTTATATTACGGTGAAAAGCAGGCTCTGAAGAAGATCGAACTGGAAATTCCACGCAACCGCGTCACGGCATTCATTGGGCCAAGTGGATGTGGCAAGTCCACCCTGTTGCGGTGTTTTAATCGCATGAATGATCTGGTGGATAATGTGCGCACTGACGGCCAGATAACACTTGATGGCGAAGACATCTATTCCAAGCATTTAAATGTTGCGGAGTTGAGACGGCGTGTCGGTATGGTGTTCCAGAAACCAAATCCGTTTCCAAAAAGTATTTATGAGAATGTTGCTTATGGATTACGTATCCTGGGCGTCAAAGACAAACGTCGGCTTGATGAAACAGTTGAAAAAGCCTTACGCGGGGCAGCACTGTGGGATGAGGTCAAGGATCGCTTGCAGGATAACGCGCTGGGGCTGTCCGGTGGTCAGCAGCAACGTCTGGTAATTGCCCGTGCTATTGCAGTCGAGCCGGAGGTTTTGTTGCTCGATGAACCGGCATCAGCCCTGGATCCCATTTCGACCCTCAAGATTGAAGAACTGATTTATGAGCTGAAAGACAAATATACTATCGTGATAGTGACGCATAATATGCAGCAAGCGGCACGGGTATCGGATTATACTGCCTTCATGTATATGGGCGAGCTGGTAGAGCATGCGGATACCAACACCTTGTTTACCAATCCGTCACAGAAACAGACTGAAGATTACATTACCGGCCGTTATGGCTGATATCTAATCGATTATAATATTACAAGATACAGGTATAAATTAAGGTATCTGTACATCGAGGGGTTTGAAGATGGATAAGCTTGGACAACATATCTCTCAACAGTTTGATGAAGAACTGGAAGATATACGCAACCGTGTCATGGCCATGGGCGGCCTGGTGGAACAGCAATTGTCTGATGCCCTCAGGGCATTAGGTGATATTGATGCCGAGTTGGCTGAAGTTGTTATTACCAATGATTTTAAAATCAATGCGATGGAAGTTGCCATTGATGAGGAATGCGTTCAGATTCTGGCGCGCCGGCAGCCGGCAGCCGGCGACCTGCGTCTGGTCATCGCAGTGATTAAAACCATCACCGACCTGGAGCGTATTGGCGATGAAGCCGAACGTGTTGGCCGTATGGCGTTGCATTTCGCCGAGACGGGCGGTGAAAGCAAAATGCTGGTGGGTATCAACCATCTGGGAGAACATGTCCGCGCTATGCTGCATGATGCACTCGATGCTTTTGCCCGGATGGATACCGACGCTGCTATCCATGTGGCCAAGCAGGATGAAAAGGCGGACCGGGAGTACGAGAGTATTTTGCGGGAGCTCATGACCTATATGATGGAAGACTCACGCGCTATCCCTAATGTGCTGGATGTCATGTGGTCAGCTCGTGCGCTGGAACGCATCGGTGATCGGGCAGGAAATATTTGTGAATACGTGATTTATCTGGTGAGAGGTAAAGATGTGCGACACGTGAGCATGGACCAGGTGGAAGCGCATGCGCGCAGCAAGCATGACGATTGATGGCGTATTAATTTGCGGGAAAGGCTACCATGTGATCCGGTGCCAGGCGCAAGCGGACTTCTTCGCCGATGCGATAGTCATGATGACTGGGAATTAAAGAGAGTAACTCCAGGTTCGGTTTGACCTGCAAGGTATAGAGGATTTCCGCCCCCTTGAAAGCCCGCTGGGTGACCTTGCCGGTTAAGTCACCTTGCGGGTCAAAAACGATGTCATCCGGCCGGAGCAATAATTCTACCTGACTGCCAGGGGGTAGATCATAAGCCCGGTCGCCACGAATAACACCGAGACTGGTCTCGACCGTATCGTGACTCACCAATGTACCATTCACAAATACGCCCTGTCCGATGAAATCGGCGACAAAGCGACTTTCCGGTGAATGGTAAAGGTTATAGGCAGTGTCGCGTTGCAATATTCGGCCTTCATTCATTACGCCAATCTGATCACCGACCGCAAAGGCTTCGTGTTGATCATGAGTGACCATGATTCCTGTCGTGTGTTGTTGCTTGAGGATCTGCCGCACTTCGTAGCTGAGCCGTTCTCGCATTTCCACATCCAGGTTGGAGAAGGGTTCATCCAGCAGCACCAGGTCCGGTTTGTGCGCCAGGGCGCGTGCCAGCGCTACACGTTGTTGTTGGCCGCCGGATAATTCATGGATATAGCGCTTCCCCATCGCCGACATGGCGACGACCTCGAGCATTTCTTCAGCGATGAGCTGCTTTTCATAACTGGTTTTATCGCGCAAGCCAAAGCAGATGTTATGGCAAACATTCATATGCGGGAACAGGGCATAGTCCTGAAATACCATGCCGATTCGACGCTTCTCCGGTGCGAGGGTGTATCCGGGGTAGGAAACCCGTCTGCCGCGTAACTGTATCTCACCGTGGTGCAGTGGCTGGAAGCCGGCGATGGCCCTGAGCACCGTGGTTTTGCCGCAGCCACTGGGTCCAAGTAAACAGAACAGGTCACCCTTGTTGATATGCAGGCTGAGGTCTTCAACGATGGTTTGCCCCCGTAACCGGCATTCAATGTTTTTCAGTTCGAGAAGGGCAGCCATCTGTCAGATTAATCACTCGAGTCTTGGGTGTGGCCTGATAATAACAGAGACATGAAGATGATTCTGCCCTGTTGCCGTGGAGCATCATGCTGCCGCAAGGGCAGCAGGTTGGCGTTAGGGTATTTTGTAATAGATAAATAATGTCCCTCTGTATCGAGGGTTAAGGCAGGCTTCTAACCGGCCAGCATGTACTCAAGCAGGGCCTTTTGACTGTGCAGGCGGTTTTCTGCTGCATCCCAGACGACGCTCTGCGGTCCATCGATC
>JAHEIJ010000025.1 GCA_024639445.1 Gammaproteobacteria bacterium | reverse complement strand
CAACTAGCCTCACCACTGGCCAAGGTAGCCCTTGCCTGCGCCAATTGCCATTGCGAACGTTCAGTCGATAGCTGATCGATTCTTGCATTTAATACCCGGTTTGCCTCCTGTAACACCTGGTTGCTTTGTTCTAGGGTCTTAAACTCAGCTTCCAAGACAACCTGCCGCTTTTGCAGCGTCTGTAATCTGACCATGGCGGGCGGGGTTTTGACGACGTAGGTATCCCTGATCCAGCCCACTTGGTCATCATCGGACTTGATCCGCACAAAGCCATTAGTAGATTCCAGCACATTAAAGCGCATACCGGTCTTGACCACACCAATGGGCGCCGTCTGATTATCAGGGGACGGTCGTACGCCAACACGTAAGGTGTCAGTGACGTAGGCGGTTTCCGCTTGTATTACGCCAGAAAATAAAAGTACAGTGATACCGAATAATGTACCTATAAGGGCTTTTCTGAGAGGAATTTCCATACTGAACTGTGGTCGTCGCCTAAATCATGATTTACTGATACAGACTATCGACCCCCTCTGGAAAAACTTTAAATATAAAAATACAAGGACTTAGTTGAAACTGACCCAGATAACTCCCCCTTCCAGCGATACAGGCAGGGATTTCAGTGACTCTCCGACACATGGGCCGCGGAGGCAAAAGCCATCTCCGACACGGAAAATTGCACCATGCAAACTGCACTGAATAAATTCAGCCTCCACATCCAGAAACTGATGGGGATTCCAGTTCAAGGGTACGCCGGTGTGAGGGCAACTATTTACAAACGCAGACACATGGCCATCTTTGTACACCACAAACCCCTCGACTTCACCATCATCCTGCGGCAGGGCAAAAGCCCGGCTACCCGGATCAGTCAATTGACTTAAATCACAAATACGAATTTTCTTCATGAATACAAATACAATAGAGCATCTATATCTAAAGGCAGTATGGAGTTTCAAATCTTTTTCGCATGAAAAATATACAAATCTTCGAAAAATACATGTATAGTAGCTTTAAATCAGCCTAGACTGTGCTATTTTAACAAGGTTTATACCAATCATTAATCAAATCCAGGAGTAATCATGGCAGCTAAGAAGAAAGCCAAAAAGAAAGTTTCAAGAAAAAAGGCAGCAGTTAAAAAAGCACCTGCTGTAAAAGCCATCAAGGAACCATACACTAAAACGATGCTCTTCAACGAGATTGCAGAGCGCACCGATCTGAAGAAAAAAGACGTAGTTGCTGTATTTGAAGAACTGTCCAGCATTATCAACGGCCACATCCGCCGTAATGCTGCCGGAATATTTACTGTACCAGGCCTGATGAAGATCAAGGTTGTGCGTAAACCGGCTACCCGCGCGCGTAAGGGAATCAACCCCTTCACCGGTGAACCGACTATTTTCAAGGCGAAACCTGCCCGTAATGTAGTCAAAATCCAACCGCTGAAAGCATTGAAGGATATGGCCCTCTAAATTGGCCAATGGGCCGGGGCATCGCCCCGGCCTCACCTTCATTTCTGGTCTAGTAGATTACCCAGCTCTACAAGCAATTCGACAACCCCGTCAACAATCCCGCCAGCCCTTGCTCAAGCTCCAGTTGTCACTCTGGATGTAAATACCTTCATTAGCAGGACTGGTTTCATTCCGACGACATATGCACCCATGATGCTCATTGCTGCTGTCGTCACCGACGAACAGGCAGGCGTGATGCTCACTAATACAAGCATCTCGCCATATTTGAGCGTCCACTCCGAGAACTTCAGCGGTCCTCGGGCCGACATGCCAGATATCCTGCCTACTCAAACGAGGGTATTAAAGCAAGTCAAAGCAAATTCCCTGGATATTAGCCATGAAATTCGTAAATATACGGTCCGGTGATATAAATCTATATGGCGTGCGTGCACGTCCCGTTGTCTTGGGATGCACGTACGGTTAGGTCAAAATACGTTAGAAACTGAGCCCAATACCAAGATAGGCACCATCATCGATCTTGTAGGTACCAACGTTCTTGATATCCGTTTCGATTTCCTGGTAGCCGACCGTGATAAGCGCTTGAGAAGTAATCTGGTAATTGAGGGTCACTCCATACTCATTTAATCCGTCAGAATCCTGGAATGCGACGACCGAGGGAACAACATAGAGAAATGCGCCAAATCCAAGCCCCTTCCATGACTCCGGCATAAATAAAATATCACCACCCAGTCCCAGGCCTCCGACGTCGTATTGCGCGGCTTCACCATAATAAAGCCGGGCACCGACAGCAACGATTATAGGAGCATCGACACTTTCTCCACGTACCTGAGTGCCAAAATGCAACAGATAGTCACTACTGGGACGTTTATTGTCATCCGCATATAAGGCTCCACCTTCCAGCTCGAGGCGACCATAATTCTCCCCTATGGCTGAAGATGTGTACATGATACGTGCCATATCATCACTTAATTGAAACTCCAGTTCCTGACTGTAAGACACACTGGAAAGCAGAAACAGCAGCAATAGGTACGCGACTCTTGAAAACATATAATCTCTCCCAAACCTTATGCGTTGGACTGAAACTCGTAGTATCTGGCGCTAAATAGTATCCTGATTTCAGGCCAAATCATAGTTTCCCTTGCAACTGCTTTCAGCCAATGCCACAACTGATGAATTTGTAATCTGGAAGTTAAAGCGAGAATGAAATAACGTGGCCCACTCAAAAGCTGATCAGATCAACCTTTGTGGCTGATTTCAGTATTGGCTTAGTTGTCGGGTTTGTTCAGCAGGCATTCAAGCTGACTCAACTCCGTACTGATTGTTGCGCCATCGAGCGAGGCCGCACCCTCAAGGGCCGAGTGGCGATTATGCGCCACTTCATCGATACGCTCGCGCACCTCGGGATTTTGCTGAATAAACTCCTGAAAAGGACCACAGCCAACCCGCAAGGCTTCAACCCGAGTAACTGCTACCACTGAGGCACTACGTGGTAACCCGGTAAGTAATGACAACTCACCAAAGTAATCACCAGCACGCAGTAATGCTATATTCAAACGCTCCCCATTCACCTCATGACTGACACGCGCTGTGCCATAAATGATAATGTACAGGGCATCACCCAGTTCCTCCTCACTCACGATAACACCACCTGGGGGTATGCCCACAAGAGTGGAATGTTCAATTAGTAATGCAATTCGGTCGTGAGACAGGTCCCTCAGTGGCAACACACTACGCAAGGCTGTCTCAGTGAGGCGATTCTTATAGCGCTGAATGATCGCCAATTGTAATTCGGGTCTAGCTGAGAGAACCTGCTCTAATACATCACCTGGAATCTCGATTAGTACTGAAGGTAGACTGACAGTAACATCTGAAACTCGCGGGATACGAAATAGCGCGGATATTTCCCCAAACACTTCACCCGGGCCTAAGCGGGCCAGCACAATATGCTTGCCATCGACAGTATCACTGACTTCAACTTCCCCCAGAACCAGAATGTATACACGGGTATCAAGCTGCTGTCGGCGACACAGGATCTCATCCGGAGCGGCGCTCCTAACCACGCCATGATCCATGAGGTATTGTTTTTCCTGCCCATTAAGCAGTTCTCCGAAAGCTCCACGCGCGCTAATGGCCTTCTCAACGGCGTGCATAACTTTCCCTTGCTGTGACATGACCCTCTCCATAAGTAAAGCAACATTGTGAAAAACGAGACCTATTTTAATTTAAGATAGCATCATCAGCCAATCTTGTGATCCAGGACAGGTAATTTTTCACATTTTAGGGATACTAACTGGCATTTTTCACCTTTATCCCGGCAGCTTTAACCGCTACTATTCACTTAATTCATTGCAGTAAGTTAAACATGTTTCTACCACTCGATCGCAAACCTGACTGGCGCCACCCCCCTATCATTACGCTTTTGTTGATTCTGGCAAACCTAGTGTGTTTCTTCGTTTTGCAGATCAATGATGACCAGTATCGGCATGATGCGGTCAACTACTATTTCAGTTCAGACTTGCCGGAGACCGAGCTATCAGCCTATCGCCGCTACCTTGAGGATCCGAGCAACCCTACCGCCTTTCCCGACTCGATTGGCTATCTTGACGCCAGTGACACAACGACACAGGGCTACCTTCTCTCCATGCTCATTGTTGATGGCCCATTTTTGCAGCAGTTGGAAGCCGGAAAGATTATCAGTCCCAGTGACCCTGGCTACAATGATTGGCGCTCTCAACGTGCACAGTTTGAAGCCCTGCTAAATCGCTCGGTGGAATTCCGCTATTCCCAGATCAATATTCACTCCTCATTGCTGACAATATTTAGCGCCATGTTTATTCATGCGGATGTCGTCCATTTGCTCGGCAACATGGTCTTCCTATTCCTGTTTGGCTTTGTGGTGGAAATGGCGCTAGGGCGTACGCTTTATCTATTTGCCTATTTAATCTCAGGCATGATGTCCGGTCTGTTTTATCTCCTGCTGGAGCCAAACAGCGCCTTCCTTGCCATGGGGGCTTCCGGTGCGATCTCCGGGCTGGCGGGCATGTATACCGTACTGTTTGGTTTACGCAAAATTCGTTTCTTTTATACCCTATTGTTTTACTTTGATTACATTCGCGCACCGGCCATTATTCTGCTACCAATCTGGCTAGGTTACGAATTTTTTAATCAACTTTATTCAGATGACAATATCAATAACCTATCCCATATTGGCGGCTTGCTAAGTGGTGCGTTCATAGCCTGGCTTGCGAAAAAATACCTGCCATCCATTAATATGGAATATCTGGATGCGGAAGAAAAAGCACAAAACTTCAAATTCAACCTCCAACAGGGCATCGAAGCTTTGGCTGCCATGGATGTCGACAATGCACAACGTATATTTACGCAACTGGCAGAAGAGCAGCCGGATAATGTTGATGTAATGCTACAACTTTACAACGTCGCCAAACTCAATCCACAAAGTGAGCCCATTCACTCCGCCGCAAATAAAATACTCAACTTGCCCGGCTCGGATAAAGAAACCATTAAAATCTTGCACAAAATATTTATTGACTATGTGGAACTTGTACAGCCAAATGTCAAACTTAGACCTGAACAGATGATGTCATTAGCCTTACGTTTTGCGTCTAACAATTATCTGGAAGATGCGGAGAAAATTGTGCTACACCTGACGACACGTGCCACTGAATACGAACGGAATGCTGAAGGTCTGATGGCACTGGCGACTCACTATAGACGGGCAAACAATACACAGAAAGCCGATAAATACCTGTCACTCTTGTTACAGTGTTATCCTGACAGCCTCGAAGCACAACATGCCCGTCAGGCATTCAATCAAGCATGATATTACGGGTCATTCCCTATTTGGAATCCCGGCGGCAAGATCAGTGTCGCCTCAAGCCGGAAATAATTTTCATGTATTCCTCGACCTCCGGCATACGAGGATGTGTGGGATATTTATTTTGCAGAAAGTTCAGTACCTGGCGGGCCTTTTCATCTTCATTAAAGCTCTCACACATAATTTTGGCAACTAGTAAATACGCCTGCGGGATGCCATCATAGCCCGGGAAGTCCACATGCAAGTCAGATAATAAATTTAATGCGGCCCGCGACTGGCCATTCTTATTTAATAATTGCGCCATAAGAAACCGTTGTCGACCATTACCGAATTTAAAGTTCTTATCCAGCTTGTAACAATCACTAAACACCCGTATCGCTTCAGATGGCCTGTCTTCCAGTATAAGCCGCACAAGGTAGTCAGCACTGTAATTACGTAACCCCTCCATGTCGCCGCTTTTCTGAATCAACCGGTGTAACCTTTCTCGATACAGCAAATTACCCGGATGTTCCTGTATCATTGATATTAAACGTTTGCGCACCTCATCAAGTTTACCTTCATGAAAAAGTATCTCCACCTCACGTAGCGCAGGTTCCGTCTCATGTGGCCAGGCTCCTGATTCCCCAGACTCACTGTACTCCTGCTCAATGTTATAACCCAGTCTCTCATGATACTGATATATCACGTAGCCCATCATGTTAAACATGACCAGAATAAAATACATAATAATGAAGTTTCCGACAGGCATATAAATGCTTGTCGGCAAGTATTCAACCATCAGGTTCGTGACTTCCATAGCACCTACTAACAGCAGGAGAATGTACATGCACATAATAAAATAAGCACTACCAAGTCGATGGATAACCTCCAGTAATCTAACCGGATTAATGGCACGAAAGAATCTGTGTTCCACCGCCAACACCATTACGCTGGCGGGAAAAATCAACGCCGTAAAGAACAGCCCTATATACAAAAGTGCCACATTATCCAAGGCGGCCAATTCAGATAAAAAGATCAAAAACAGGAATACAACGAATATTTGCTTGAACGGTGTTTCCAGGTTTTCTGTCAACATTTCCCCCTGAATACGCCGGGCCCGAAGAAAGCCCTGCGCTGTGTTCTCAAGCACCACATACGCATATTTGATAAACAGCATAAACATGGCAATTTCAATCAAAATGCCAAATGGCATCTTATCAGCCGGCAGCTTGTTGAATATGATGCTGATAACTATCAGCAGCAACATAAACAGCATGGGTGGGAACTGTAAAGGATAGAGAAAAAACTGGTGAATACGCTGCCAAAATGGCCGGATGAGATTGCCTGCTCCAAGTGATTCAGCTGGTTTACCACACACCGGGCAAACCGGGTCTTCGCCATTAACTGCTTGAATGCAATTTTTACAAAAATTGATCACGCAATGATTGCATGCCCAGCGGGCCGGCATATCAGGATGATATTTACAGAATATTGTCGCCATAAAGTCTTAGGTTGTTTGTACACCCACCGTTATAATCTAAAAAAATAATACCACAGCCCAGGACTTCTTGATGCATCCTTTGTGCCCGTGTCATCCTTTCAAAAGCCTGTTATTTGCCGGGTTGCTATTTTTTTACCACACCGTTTTTGCTGATACCCGGGTCTCAACCACCTGGCTCGAGACTCATCTAAATGACGCTCAACTCACGCTGATTGATATGACTGATGATATTCAGTACCAGCGCTTCCATGTTCCCAGCGCCCTCCATTTACCCTACCGGGACCTCAATACAACTGATCGGTTCGGGGTCAGTTATAGCTCAGGAACTGATGAACTTACCCGGGTCCTCGGTCTACTTGGTGTTAGCGCTGATAGCCATATTGTAATCTACGACGACCTTGGTGGCCTCAATGCCAGCCGATTGTACTGGGAGTTGGAAGGTTTGGGACATCAACGCATATCCCTGCTTGATGGCGGGCTGGTAAAGTGGATCCTGGAAGGCCGTAAGGTCAGCAATAAAACTGGCCAAACCCGAAAAACCGCCTACTCACCTGCCAATAAAAAAGGTCGAGCTAACCTGGCCACACTGGCAGAAATCACCCGGCTACCCCCCGCTGCCGTCCTGCTGGATGTGCGCACTCAGCAAGAATATGCCGGTGATCCACGTCAACCTCGTTCCGGGCATATCCCCGCTGCACGCTGGTGGCCGTGGGATACTACCGTGGACTTCAACGATGGCTTCCGTCTCAAACCCGTCGCGGAACTCAAGCGCCAATTACAGGCCCTGGGGATACGTGACCCTGAATCACCCGTCTACCTTTATTGCAGAACAGGCCACCGCGCCAGTCAATCCTATTACGTCTTACGGCAACTTGGCTTCAGTAAGGTTAAAATTTATGACGGCTCAATCGCCGAGTATAGCCGCCACAAAGAATTGCCGTTAAAAACCGGCATGGAACCCTAAGGATCATCCCTGAACCGTCTTAGCCAAAACTCAAAATCGACAATCGGATATTCATATACGGTAAGGGGGCTAGACTCTTGTATGCGGTATTATTCCGGTCCCCCCAAAAGAAACCTCCCCACTCAGTGCTCAACTGGGAAGGAAGGTCAAGCAACAGTGTGCTTGCAAGGGGCTGTATGAATTACCCTGACCGGAGTGGAGGGTTGGCCAGGGTTTCAACCGGTTCACTAACCTTAGCACGCCCGGGATGGCTTTCAAGCTAGCTTAGCCCGTATTCTTAACAAGCAGGCTAAGGTTCTCGTGGCAAGATATTGAATTAGATATTGAAGTACTTTTATTACGGATATTTTAAAAATCCCGTGCCGCCCGACGGTCACATTTGAGGCACTGCAATTGGTGGCCCAGACGGGCCTTCCGCCCACTCTCCGTTATCACCCAGGCGCGGAGCTGCCAGGGTGGAGCATGGCGCACATGCGGGTGATGGCCACAGGCAAGCTCCGCTATCCAGTGTGCGTCTCCATCAAGATGATAGCCAGTAATAGGACGAAGCATTGCCGAGGTGGTCAGTCACGAAAATTATTGTATTGCAGAGGTAGATCCAGCTTGGCCTCCTTGAGCATAGCGATCACTTGCTGCAGGTCATCGCGCTTCTTGCCGGTTACACGGACTTTTTCACCCTGAATCGCCGCCTGCACCTTGAGCTTCTTGTCCTTGATTAACTTGACGATTTTCTTGCTAAGCGTGCTATCCAATCCCTGGCGGATCGTCACTTCCTGCCGCACTTCCTTGCCGGATTGTCGTGTGTCGCCGATATCAAGACAAGCAATGTCGATTTCCCGTCGGTTCAGTTTGGTCTGCAAAATATCCAGCATTTGCTGTAACTGAAACTCCGCTTGTGCCTTCATGGTGATAACGGAGTCATTCAGTTCAAAACTGGCATTGGTACCCTTGAAATCGAAACGGGTTGAGACTTCCCGGTTAGCATGATCGACTCCATTGGTCACTTCATGCATCTCGACTTCCGATACCACATCAAAACTTGGCATAGTTACTCCTTACCCAAATAAATTCCCGAATACTGCCGATCACGGACAGCGTTGAGGCAAAAACCACCAAGTGTTATTCGGCCACAACGAGTAAAAGTTCGGTGATCCCTTCAGCTGAACCCAAATAGGGAGCCAGGCGTATCGGGACCCCAGGATATTCCTGCTGTTTACCCGCTACCTCCCGGGGAATGTCCTCACTCACGTGCCGTCCCGCCGATAAAAAATACGGCAGCACGATCACTTCCTCTGCGCCAGCCTGAATACAGGCCTCGATCCCATCAGGAATTGACGGTTCGGCCAATTCCAGAAAAGCGCAGTTAACCGACTGATAGCGCTCCCCGGCATGCGCGCCAAGTTGGGCTGCGAGTTGACGGACTTCCTCATTGGAGGCTTCACGGCGACTGCCGTGTGCTACCAGTAATAAACTCTTCATAACAACCTAAGACCTATATATTTGCTCTGGAATTACCGATTGTAGAGAAGCCCTGCGCAACAGGCAAAAAAAACCCCGGACCCAACGACCGGGGGAAACAGGGTTGCTGGTACTAAACCAGACTCAGGGAAAAACCGGGATATTGGGTTCCACCCCCCGCATATCCGCTTCGGGGTGGTGGTGAGTAACAAGTTCGGTAATTTCGTCTACCCGCTGGACGGGGATGTCCACAATGAACAATATATGCCCTTCTCGCAAATCGGCCTCGAAGGCCCGGTGCCGGGTATTGGGCACATTCACCGCGATCATGCTGGCAGCCCATGTGCCGACAAACAGTCCGGCCAATACCGTGGCCATGATGGTCTTGGCTTCATAGCCAGGCGCAATCCAGCCAAACAGCACGGCAAGAACCCCCACCACCACACCCGTCAGACCGCCAACAGGGAGCCCCAGCTGCAGACCATGCGAGATGTCACTCCTTTGCCAAAGGCTGGCCTCGGGCAAATCTTCAAGGTCTACATGGCCGTCAGCAATCACATGCATGCGGTTCTCTGGAATCCGGGCAAGCAACAACTCATTATGAACAGTGCGGGCCAAGCGTGTATCGGGCAAGATAAAGTACAGGCGTCGCTTCATGACAGGCCTCCTTTCCGGCGTGAAATCCGGGATGATGGAAAAACCTTGGAATCTACTCAAGTATAGACCAAGATCTCGTCATACTCAGCGAAAACACGAGGTAGTAGTGAGTATTCACTCCATTATGGGGATTCTCCCTCGAAAGCCCGTCACAAGTGTTACTGGAGGCATTGATGAAGGCAGTAATCACTCTAAATTTGTGTGTTCTGGCACCAACAAGGCATCAGCGGGGTTCCGGTGACACGATTAATGAGGGTAGTTCGGTCAAATTCGGGCTTTGCGCCGCCCTGAGGTCACCCAGCTGATTACATGCTCTGGCAATTGATCGGGGTGGATATACTCTTCGGAAACCACTTTGTCCCGTACCGAAACGCCAGCTAAATGCACTGATTCTGGATCGCCGCTGACCAGCGGATGCCAGTCCGGTAATGGCCGACCTTCAGCCCGCAGGCGATAGGCGCAAGTATCGGGCAATTGATCAAACTTTTCGGGTTGTCCTGGTGTAAGTGCCAGACAATCCGGCACAAGTTCAATCCGATGAGAATAATCCCGGCAGCGACAAGTGGTCAGATCAAGCACGTGGCAGGCAACATTGGTGAAATAGAGCTCAGCGGTATCTTCATCTTCCAGCTTGTTGAGGCAACAGCGGCCACAGCCATCACATAGCGCCTCCCACTCATCTGGTGTGAGGTCTTGCAAGGCCTTGGAGCGCCAGAACTCAATCACAAGTCCGACACCCATAAAAAAACAGGGCCTGATTACTCAGGCCCTGTCTATTTTTCACTATTACTCTCTCGGGATCAGACGAAGTCGACGCCAAAGGTGTAACCCTCTTCCTCGAGTCCCACGTGTTTTACCAGACCCTGCACGTTCATCTCCTGCGGCGTACCACGCGGCACTACATAGAATTGCAAATCCAGTGTTTCACCGATCTCAACCGGTCGCTCACTGTAGAGTCGCATACCTGCCAAGGATAAATCCTCGGCTTTCAGCACACAGGGGCGACACGCTGAGCCACTTACGTTCACACTCCGCGAAAAGGGGATACGGCGGTGTCGTCGTCGTTCACTCATAATGCGGCCTCCCGAAAAATATACATATTTATATTATGAAAGTATAGCAACTTAAGGCCTGGTTTGGCGGCCTAAATATTTGGTTCCCGGGTAATATCTAGGGTTTTCTATATCAACAAATATCGAACCCAGGAAGAGGGACAGTTCTTCGCACTGTATTTAATGAATGTTCAGGCACACACCACAAGCGTTACCGATCAGACCCCGCCAACAAGGGCCGGAAAAATGCACTCCCAATGGCAACCGCCGTGGGGAGATCGAAAATCGAACCTTCAATGTCGCTTCGCTGCCGCCATTTGTCGGCCGCCTCCTGGCCCAGCAGAAACACCATATCCCGACAGAGGCTGTGCGCCGCCGCCCCACAAGGCGCCTGCCAGCGGATGCCGACATAAAGGTCGTCCTCCATGTCCACGGAAGTGATCTGTTCGCCTTGCATATGAATCGATAGCGGCGAGCCACCCATAGCGCAACTCGATTTGATGTCTGATTCAACCTCGAACATGGGTGCCACCGAAAGCGCATCCAGCGCACACATGGCATTAATCGCGTGGCCATTCACCTCGACCACATGCGGAGTGACTTCATAGCTCAAGGGGTAGGCCCCCATGATCATTTGCTGCTCCACATCCAGGACAATCAGGTCATTCTGTGCCAGGATCTGGAAGGCTTCATCCACGCTGTGTTGCGACAAATGACCGACCGCCGCTGTAATCGGTAGAGGTCGACCCTGCTCGACAAAGGTACCGAGGATGACCCTGTGGAGTTCCCTCAATTCAGCATCAAGTTGCTGCTGACGAGCCGCCAGCGGCAAGAGACCATTTAATTTATCAACGGCTTGTTTTACATCCATTCTGTTTATCTACCCTGTTGCTTATCGAGACATGTAACACAGCTTCTAGTGTCCGGCATAAGTTCCAGACGGGCAAGGGGAATTGGCTTGTCACAAATTTCACAAAGGCCGAACTCAGGACTGTCCAAGCGTGGCAGAGTCTGCCGCAGGCTGGCCAGTTTTTGGCGGGATTGATGTAATTTAGTTTGATTGACACCCTGCTCGGCTATCGCCTCCATACGACTGAGACGACCGATTGCCACATCCGGTGCAATGGGTGCTACCAGGATTGCCAGGTTGGTAATATCCTGTTGCAAGGTTTCAATTTGCTGGATGATAATGCCGCGCAGGCGCTTGCGCTCGGGCCCGGTCATGACAGGATGATCAGGAAGACTTGCGACCTGTTTTAGTCGAGTTCTCTTTTAGCGACTCTATGGGATAGCGTTGGCCATTTAGCTCATAGTCGACAAATGACAGTCCGATTCCATCCTCATCGGAGCGCTCCATCTTCACATTAAAAACGATTTCCGGCATGGCCGAATCAAGCATTTGCATTTTGACATGGGCCCCCACCGGCAGTTGGGGCTTGTTTTTCAATTCCACGAAGACACCGCTGTCCGAAATATCCCGGCTTTGGCTATTGATCACCCCGAAGGTGGAGTGACTGAGACAAATCCTGGCTTTAACCGCGATGCGCACGCAACCGCGCCTGTCGGGCGAATCCGGATCCACCTCAAGATCAATGAAAACTGAGTGACTTCCTACGACCATATCAGTGCCTTTATTAAATATGCCTACTCCCCTAACCAGCTAAAGCCTGGCCTGATAATTTTAGCGGCAGAAACTCAAGAAACATAATAGTTAAATGGAGATATTCTTTACGCAACAGCAAATATATCACCAGATCCTCTGTTGAGCCGCTACCCGGTGACCGGGACTCGTCACAGTTTGTACACCATAGTCGGTCTGTTACTCAAAGATATCACCACTTTTTTACTCAGTCTAAAACTTCAGTGCCAGAGTGTGGTGTTTAGGGGTATCGCATACCCCAAGCCAGATTGGCGACGGGGCGCTCAGGGCATTGTACACTGAACTTGTGGACATTCAGGCAGGTCTCGACCACTTGCCTCTGCCTCAATTTCTTTTCGTGAGGCTTGAATATTTATATCCAACGGGGCCAGCGCGGACGCACAGGTGATTGCACGGCTCGCCTGCGCAGGACAGCCCACCTCGAGCAATACATAGGCCAGGTTGTTCCAGCCAGCAGGATCTTTCGGTTCTATTCGGATAGCATTTTGGAAGGCGTTAACCGACTCATGGAATTGGTGGAGCTGATAAGTTGCATTCCCCAGTGCCAGCCAGATCCGGGTTGATTCCGTCCACTGCCTGGCGGCTGCCTGATAGGCCCGATAGGCGCCCCCTGCCTGCCCCGTTTGCTCCAGTTCAAGGGCGGCCTTCAGATACATCATTGGCTCCGCAGTTTTAGGAATCTGGTCTGGTGGCAGGATCACCAGCGCCCAGTAATTGGCCCGGGCCCAGGTACGCTCAAAGGCAGCCAGACTGGTTATCCAGCGACGCGTAGTACCAGAGCGTAACACCACTTCCGAGTTTGCCAGGTCGTACCCCACCACCACCGCATAATGCCAGACCGGCAGCCAGGCAAAAGACAGATTTTGCAACACCAGCACAGGATGACCTGCCGCCACTTCGGAGAGCAAATCAGTCATTTCCGGCCTGAGTGGATATGCCAGCATGCCATAGTGGCGAGCCGCGGCAATGATCTCGATTTGCAGGCTGCCTTCACGTTCCGGAACATAGACTTGTGCCACCAACTCCTGCGGGGAAACTTCCACTGCATGGTGATTCAGAACGGTGGCGAGGGCAGCGGGACCACACTGGTACCGTTCTTGGGGGAAAAAGGGGGTTTGGCTCAGCTCCTGCAACGGCGACAAATCCTTGGGGAGGTTGGATCGCAGCTTTTCCGTCTGCCAGGCCGTGGCGCACCCACTTAACAGCAGGATAATAATCAACACACCCGCGAGCCGGCGGGTGTGTTGAGTCAGAAGCAGTGTCATATCTTCGTCTAATTAACTGGCTTTACAAACGGGAAGATATTCGTTGCCCCAAGCATGTCGGTAATAATAAAAACGATAAACAATATTAATATTACACCCAGCACATCGCCCCCCGCAGGCAGGTCGGCTAGATGCTGATTCAGTTGAGCGACTTCCAGGTCCGTCATGTGCGAAACTCGCTCTTTTACCATCTCCGGTGAAACGCCCAATGCCTTTAAATGTTGCTGAGCATGTTCACGCTCAAGAATTTGCATAACATCAGCGCGGTTCAATTCAGCCTGCACCTCACCGATAATTTGTCCATTGTCGATCATTGCCGCCTGTGTAGAGCCGATGGGTGAAGCAATCAGGCTTAACGATAATAACAGGCAAAGGACACGTTGCAGGGTTACCATAAAAATACTCCTTACAAGTTGTTATTTGTTACCGTGATTATTCAAATAG
>JAHEIJ010000220.1 GCA_024639445.1 Gammaproteobacteria bacterium | reverse complement strand
CCAATTTCGTCATTCCGACGTTCCTTAATCTGGGTTCGATAGTGACCATCCCCAATGGCTCTACTGGCATCCATCAGGCGATGGATAGGTCGGGTAAGCCGGTCAGCCATTAAGAAGGAGATAACGATACCGAGTATGATCATCAGGACGGTGGCTGCCACAATGGCACTCACCGTATGGCGCAGTGATTTGTCCAAAGCCGCCTTACTGAAAGTGACCAGTGCGTGTCCGGCCACCACACCCTGGAACTGGATCGGAGCGATGAAGGAAATGGCGTCTACGCTTTCACCCGTTTCTGTGCTGGCTGACCACTCTACACTGTAACTTTGTTCATCCACCTGGGTTGAGCGGGCATAAAGCCGAATGATGTTATCGTTGGGTAGAGTGCCGGCAGAAGCAAGGATTTTGCCATTATCTGAATATACCACCGCACCCAGAATACTTTCGTTGGTACCAAGAGTGCTGACCACCACCATTAAACTGAGAATATCGTCCGACAGCACCAGTTCTTTGGATGATTCGCCCAGCTGGGTGACGACTGCCTGACCAAAGTTGTTAATCTGGGTACGCAGTAGCTGTGTCTGGTTGGTCACGATGACCGACCCCAGAATCACCATCCCGGCTGAAATGAGCAGGGTGATAATGAGTGCCAGCTTGTAGGCGATGGGAAAGTACTGCGGCGTATGTTTGTGGATAAATGCACGCATTCCGTAGCGCAGGCGACGGGGCAGACGGTTAAGCCGATGCAGCAATGCGGCTTTTGGAGATGCGTGGTTGTTCTTCATTGTGACGGGTATCGTGGACTTAAGGTCTTCCCAGCCTGTTATGCTTATGCTTGTTGATTACCCGTCCATTACAGTCGGGTCCGAAACCGTTATTATGCATTAGAAAGTATAGGCAACAATACAGTATTACCAAAAAAAGCATATATTACAAATGCTTGCAGACTGAGTGGATGAAAACATGCAAATTTGTGATGGAGTTCATAATTTGATGCCTGGGGTAATGCGGCTGAATTTGGCTGTTGTTGGGTCGGAAAGGCTATGCGGTCTCTCCTGACTTTACTCCTGGTACTGACGGCACTGGTGGTCGGTGCCGGACTGTTTCTGCTACTCACAGGGTATGCCGGGCAGTTGGCAAGCGCTGGAGTCCCTTTGACACAACAACTGGGCGTATTAGTACTGCTTGGCGGGAGCGGGGCGCTATTCCTGTTGCTGGGCGCGCCAGTCATTGCCAAATACCTGTTGGGGGTTCGGTCAATTACACAACCGGGTGACAGTCAGGAACTCTGGTTGCTGCTGGCTTTACGGCAACAGGCCCAACGTGTGGGGATTCGTGCCCCTCGGCTGGGCATCATTGATCGTCCCGAATTAAATGCGTTTACGATTGGCTTAAACCGTAATACAGCGCAAATCGTCCTGGGGCGCGGTCTGCTACAAAACCTCAGTCAGGATGAGCTGGAGGCGGTGCTGGCGCACGAGATCGCACATATTCTCAATGATGATATGCGAACCCTGGCGCTGGTACAGGGAGCGGTTAATGTCCTGACAGTGTTACCGGCCCGACTCGCCAGTTTGCTGGTTGACCGGCTATTGTTACGCCAAACTCAGCCGGCGCTTGCCTATTACCTGATCCTGACCCTGACCCAGCTATGTTACGGCTGGCTGGCCAGTATGGTGGTCACCAGTTTCAGTCGGCAGAGGGAATTTCATGCCGATCGGGAAGGGGCGCGTCTGGTCGGACGTGACAAAATGATTGCGGCATTGACCTGCCTGCATGCCGGCACCGCGCCATCCGCGCTAGCTGGTATGTTGGTGGCCTTTGGAATAACCGGTCGCTTCAGCGAAGGACTGGCGCAGTTACTGGTGACCCATCCAAGCCTGACTGAACGCCTGCGTGCCTTACGTCAGTTCGAACCCTGATTTTATTAACTGCTGGGCAGCGTCCTGCGGCCTCGTATACAATGCCGCGACTTTAGTATTTGCCGAGGGCGGTTTGTATGAGCTTGATTAAACCTTTTGCCGGGCTGCGCCCCAAAGCGGAATTTGCCGCCGATGTTGTTGCTCCTCCCTATGATGTCCTGAATACTGAAGAAGCCCGCCTGCGCGCCGAAGGGCGCCCTCATAGTTTTTTGCATATCTCCAAACCCGAGATTGACCTGCCGCCGGGAACGGATCCGTTCGATACCAGGGTATATGCCAAAGGGGCAGAAAATCTGCAGCAAATGATCAATAGCGGTGTGCTCATCCGGGATCAGCAAGCGTGTTATTACCTTTATCGCCTTGTTATGGATACACATACCCAAACGGGTCTGGTTGCAGTTGCCGCGGTGGCGGAGTATGACAGCAACCGTATACGCAAGCATGAATTCACCCGTCCTGATAAAGAGGATGACCGGGTACGGCAAATCGATGCCCTCAACGCTCAAACCGGGCCGGTGTTTTTGACCTACCGGCATAATGCAGTGATTGATGACCTGGCGAACCGGATCACAAGCACAGAACCGGTGTATGACCTGACAGCGGATGATGGCGTGCGCCATACACTGTGGCTAATTGCTGATGTAGCAAGTATCGAAACGCTAACCCATACCTTTGATGCTATGGATTGTTTATATATTGCCGATGGCCATCATCGTTCCGCGGCTGCCTCTCGCATTGCTAAAATGCGACGCCAGGCGGATAACCCAAACGGGGAAATCGCCGCCGATTATTTTCTCTCCGTATTGTTTCCCGATAACCAGATGAAAATCCTGGATTACAATCGGCTAGTTAAGGATCTCAACGGCTTGTCGACAAAAGATTTTCTTACCAACATTAGAGAAGCATTTGATGTAGTGGTAAGTGATAGCCCGGTTAAGCCGACCCAACCCGGGGCATTCGGAATGTATCTTGAGCAGCGGTGGTATGGTCTAAACATAAAAGCAGAGCGGATTCCACAAGCTGATCCAGTGGGCCAACTGGATGTCAGTTTGTTACAAAATAACCTGATTGAGCCGGTGCTGGGCATTCGGGATCCGCGTCGCGATAAACGGATTGACTTTGTTGGCGGAATTCGTGGCCTCGGTGAATTGGCAAAGCGGGTTGATTCGGGCGAAATGCAAGTCGCGTTTTCTCTTTATCCTACGCGGATGGAAAACTTGATGGCGGTGGCGGATGCCAACGAGGTCATGCCGCCCAAGTCCACCTGGTTTGAACCCAAGCTGGCGGATGGACTGGTGTCACATGTACTGGACTAGGGATGTACCGGAAGAATTGTTATCCAGCAGTAAGCCGGCTTAGAACGCGCTGTCAAAGTCGAAATCCAGTTTTGGGCTGGGCTCCTGTAGAAAGTGACCCTGAATAAAATCAACACTGCACTGCCAGAGGACGGCAAGGCTGTTGGCATCTTCAACAAAAGCGGCAATGCTTTGCATGTTGGCATCGCGAGCGTGATCGGCAATTGCCTTCATAGCATCCTGGTTTTCCACACTTTGAGGCAAATTCTTCACCAGGTCACCGTGGAGCTTGATGAAATCCACCGGCAGTTCCTTCATCGCCTGGAAAGTATTTTGTTCTTTCCCAAAGTTTTCCAGTGCGGTGCGGCATTTAAGCTGTTTCAAGCCTTGAATTATCACTTTGGATTGCGCCAGGTGATTCAGGGCGGTTGATTCATCAATTTCGAATATCAGGCCACTGGCATCGAGTTTGAATGACTTGATAAGCTCACCGACCCAGGGCAGAAAGTCCGCGTCAGTCAGGGTGCTTTGTGACAACTTCAGGAAGAAACGGGTCTCTTGACCTTTGGCGATTTGTGCCTGGTAGGCCGCAAGGCAGTTGGCAATGATCCAGCGGTCAACGAAGCGGGTAAGGTCCGCCTGATCCGCCGCAACAATAAACTCTTTTGCCGGTATTTCCTCACCGCTTTCATCCAGCATACGTACCGTTACTTCATAGTGGCCACCGGCAATGCCATGCAGACTCACAATGGGTTGATATAACAGTTTGAACTGGTTGTTTCGCAGTGCTTCTTTAATGCGGTGTGACCAGACGTTGACCTTTTCATTCTCAGCCAGGTCTTCCATTGCCGGATTATAGATGTTGTACTGGTTACCACCTTCATTTCGCGCTGTTTCACAGCCTTTTTCCGCACGGGTAATACAGTCCTGCAGGTTGCTGACCGTCTCGTTGATCGGGGTCAAACCAACGCTGGCAGTCGCATCGATAACCTTACCGGCGATCGTCGCGGTGTGGTCGCCGATGAGTTTAACAATGCTGGCGGCAGCCTGTTCAGCCTGCTTGATATCTACGTTATTCAGTAACAGGGTAAATACCGGTCCTTCAAAACGGGCCACCAAGCCATGTTTTTCCAGCTTTTCTTTCAGCAGACCGGCGATGTTGGCGAGGAACTGATCTGCACTGGCAATGCCGAGTGAGTTTCGAATGTCA
>JAHEIJ010000024.1 GCA_024639445.1 Gammaproteobacteria bacterium | reverse complement strand
TTAACAAGGTCACGAGAGCAACACGACTGGCATCTATATGCTTAAGGACGTAGAAATACATTATGAACCCGAGCACTGATCCAAACACGGCCAGATAACTGATCGACAGTGCAGTCCGGGTGGATATGTATTCAGGCCAGCCATCACTGAACAGCAACCATGTCACCAGGTACAAGGGCGCCGCAATCAGTAAGCCGCCATTAGTCACTTCCAGCGCCGGCAAGCGGGCACTGATTGATTTCACCCACACGGCGCTGACTGAATGTAAAATCACCGCCAGCAATACCGCCGCAATGCCATACACAGCACCCTCACTCAGCTCAACACCTGTACCAAAAATAATGATCAGGCCGACGATTCCCAGAAAGATACCGGCCAGTTTACTTGCTGTCAGGCTACGCTCCTGCAGCCATATGGCGGCAATCACCCCGGTGACGATCGGGGTAAGCCCAAAGATGACTGAAATCAGGCCAGACGGAATATACTGCGAGCCCCAATAGACACTCATCATTGCACCATAAATTCCCAGCCCGGCGGCCAGATAGGTCTGGCGAGCTTCGCGGTGCCAAGGCAATTTACGCGCCAGTATCAGCAGCAGCAGTGTGCAAACTGCGGCACCAATCAGCATACGTGACGCCACACCAAACAGAAAACCCGCCTCTTCACCACTCCATTTAATCGCTAACGGAGTGGTAGACCAGATAATGATTATCCCCAGATAGGCCGCCGGTACTGACATTCATTTTCTCCCTTACGAATGGCAAAAATAAAAAGGCCACAGTTCTTGCGAAGCTGTGGCCTTTTAAATCCTGAATCCATGTTTACTACATCATGTTACAGACTTCTCCGGCCACATATACACGTGCCATGCCTTAATCAGGCGCAGCACAATGGCACACATGGAAAAATAGAAGTTCTGAAACATAGCAGTAAGTGTGTACGCTCGACCCAACACTGTCAACACAAATTCATTAATCACCTTCTAGCTCACACGACTCGCGGGTGTAAAAATAATCCCATGTCAGACCAGTCACTTTACTGAGGGTATTCAGCAAAGCCTCGGTAGGAATCGCTTCACGGGGGTAGATGTTATAAATATAAATAAAGAAGTGCCCAAAGCCGGCGGACTGACACCAGTCAAGTTCCGTGGGTGACAGGCTTCTCTGGCATGCGGGGCAGTGTGTCCGGTATGCAGGGTCAGTCCGCCAGGACTGAATGGCGAATTGCCAGTCCGCATAACGCTTACGACAATGGGGGCAACGTGGTAATACACTCTGGGTATCGGCCACGAATCGAGGGGCCGCATAGATGCCACTAATGCCAACGTGACAGAATTCGGTATTACCCTTTGCAGGTGGCTCCAGCTCAATCGCCGGGGCGCATCCGAGAAAAGTCACCAGTTGTAGAAAGTGTTCGCCGATTAAATAACGTTGTTGCGCGCTGTCACCCCAAGACTTGCCGATGAGACCCACCTGAAGTAACACCTGTTCCATGTCAGCAACACTGGCGGGGACATAAGCGGGATCACGAACATGCAGAACAAGACTCGCAGACATGGACAACGACTAAGCAGGCTTAAAACGCGGAGTATATCAGCATTGCTCCCACGGCAAGTCATAATAACGCCAGCCCCCGAGGGTACTGCGATGATGTTTCTCATCCAGTTCCCCCTCAAAGCCTTCATCGATATTGAAGACATTTACAAAGCCTTCACGTAACAGCAACTCCCCCGCTTCTACCGAACGTTTACCACTGCGGCAGATTAACAATACAGGTGCGGAATGGATCTCGCCATGCTCGATCTTGCCGCCCAGTAGGAGCTTGCGAATTTCAGTGGCAAAATGCGGATTAACCTTCCAGTCGGGTTCGTCAATCCAGGGGATGTTAATGGCACTATGAGGATGGCCAATAAAGAGGTATTCCATACTGGAACGAATATCCAACAGATAAGCGCGAGGATCATCCTGCATAATCTGCCAGGCTTCCTTACAACTGATGGTTTTTAATTCAGCGGCCACAGTCACACCTTAAACTGAGATAGAAACAAAACCCTTAAACTTGTCCTGGATCATCCAAATCTGGTCTGGTGTGAAAATCCAGGGTTCCTTGGGCTACATCCTGTTAGAATAGACGTTTGTACGCCAATTTCACAGCATTACACGGTACCCACATGTCTGATAATGATTTTTCCAAAGAAGAGCAAATTCTGCGGATGATGCGGAAAGTCCTGACCGATGTCGCCAAGGACACTTACACCAAGCCGGGCCTCAAACACCCGCTATCGGAAGAGACCATTCTAAGTATTCGCGATTGCCTGAAACTGATCAGTGCCCGTGAAGGGGAACTGGCTGAGGCTGCCGGTCGTCCGTCAGAAAAACGGCCCCGTTATGTTGATGAGCCGCAGAAATCCGTTGTGGTAAAACTCGATACCAGCGGTCTGAAGAAAAAAACCGAAACGGACTCGGGTAACGAGTAACAAACCTGCTAACAGCGCAGAATAGTGGCAAGGACCATGGCCCAGGTCGCTATTCCAGATCCGCCCACCGCGCGTAGGCTTGTTCCAACTTCGAAGTAACCTGTTCTAATTGCGTCAGCGTTGCAGCGATGTATTCGCCATCCTGCTTGTAAAATCCGTTATCGCTAACCTGTTGTTGTAGTTGTTGCTGTTCGCTTTCAAGCTGCTCTATCTTCCCCGGTAGTTTTTCGAGTTCGTGTTGTTCCTTATAACTGAGCTTACGCTTGTGACCTTCCACTTTTAGCGGTGATACCGGTACCTTGACGCTTGCCGACTTGTTCCCGGGTGAGGGAGCCGACTTTTTCATCTTGCGTTGATAGCGTTGCCAGTCCTCATAGCCGCCCACGTACTCGCCAATTTGACCCTGGCCTTCAAATACGTACGTGCTGGTCACAATGTTATCCAGAAACGCCCGATCATGGCTGACCAACAGGATGGTGCCGTCGAACTCACTGAGAAGTTCTTCCAAAAGCTCCAGTGTTTCCACATCAAGGTCATTGGTTGGCTCATCCAGGACCAGTAGATTGGCAGCTCGTGTGAATAACTGGGCCAGCAGCAGACGGTTACGTTCTCCGCCGGAGAGGCTCTTCACCGGCGAGCGGACGCGTTGAGGTGGAAACAGAAAATCCTGCAAATAACTGATCACATGACGTTGGCGACCATTAATGGTCACCATTTCACTGCCCTGGTTGAGGTTATCCAACACTGACTTCTCTGCATCAAGCTGAGCCCGAGTCTGATCAAAATAGGCCACTTGCAACTTGCTTCCCAGCCGCACGGTGCCGCTGTCTGCGGCTAACTCACCCAGTAACATCCGTATCAAGGTTGATTTACCCGCGCCATTCGGCCCGATGATCCCAATCCGATCCCCACGCATAATCCGGGTGGAAAAGTCATGGATGATTTCCTGCCCTCCCAGGCTGAGACGGGCATGCTCTACTTCCACCACCAGTTTGCCGGACTGCTCAGCTTGCTCCAGCTCCAGGCGGGCTTTGCCCGGTTGTTCCCGTCGATGACTCCGCTCGGTCCGCAGCGTTTTGAGAGCCCGGACCCGCCCCTCGTTTCGCGTCCGCCGTGCCTTGATCCCCTGCCGAATCCAGGCCTCCTCCTGGGCCAGTTTTTTATCAAACCTGGCATTGTGTTCCGCTTCGACCGCCAGCCTTTCCTCGCGCTTGCGCAGATAATGCGCATAGTCCCCCGGCCAGGAAGTAAGCTGCCCCCGATCCAGTTCAAGAATGCGTGTCGCCAGCTGCTGCAAAAAGGCCCGGTCATGGGTAATGAACAAAATCGCCCCATTAAAGTCGAGCAGGAATTCTTCCAGCCAGAGAATGCCTTCAATATCCAGGTGGTTGGTGGGCTCATCCAGCAATAACAAGTCCGGTTCACTGACAATCGCCCGGGCCAATAATACCCGGCGCTGCATACCTCCGGAGAGGGTATTCATCAATTGATCCGCCGGCAGGCCCAATTTTGAAATCGCAGTTTCGACACGCTGCTCAAAACGCCAGCCGTCCGCCGTATCCAGCGCGTGTGACAATTCGGTCAGCTCCTGCACATGCTGATCTGTCTGACTCTCTTCCAGCCTGGCCAGGGCATGGTGATAGCGGCGTACCAAGTCGCCTAACTCCTGCAGGCCACTGGCCACAATATCGAATACGCTACCCGTCACTCCGGCAGGTAAATCCTGCTCCAGGCGGGCGATACGTAAATTATCGCGTCGCCAGACTTCACCGTCATCCGGTAAGGTTTCACCATAGATAAGGCGCAGCAGGCTGGACTTGCCGGTGCCGTTACGCCCGACCAGACAGGCTCGTTCCCCGGCTTCAAGCGCCAGTTCAACCCCGTCTAGTAACGGTACATGGCCATAACTGAGGGAGATATTCTTCAGGGACAATAAAGGGGACATACGAGGTTACGACGGCGGCAATCTGTTATATCAGAGAGGGCATTATAGCCGATCTGCAGCGGATTCCTTTGATTGGGCAATGGCATAAGTTAAAATTAATAGCGTGATAATCTGTTAAGTTAAACTCAAGCACTTACCAGGAGAAGGACCGGCTTACATGCTGGAAGAAGAAACCGAGATGCTGCGCACCAAACTCCACGAGCTTACCCTTGAGCATCGTGATCTGGATGATGTTATCAACCGTCTCTCCCTGGATCCCGATTTTGACCAATTGCAGTTACGCCGCATGAAAAAGCGTAAACTGGTGCTAAAGGATCAAATATCCCAGATCCGCAGCAAACTGATTCCTGATATTGAGGCTTAACTCATATCCACCACGCACCCAACATTATGTTCCTGCTTATTTAATTGATACCTACTGTTATGTCTGCAACCCCCTCTTCCCCGCTCGACGCTGAACTCCTTATTGCAACTGGCTGCGCCCATTGCCCGGTGGTGCTGGAAGGACTGGGCACCTTAATAAAGGAAGGCGTCATCAGCTCGTTACGGGTCACCAACATCGTCAACCAGCCGGAGCGGGCCCAGGAACTGGGAGTTCGCTCGGTACCGTGGTTACAGCTAGGGCCCTTTATTCTGCAAGGATTACACAGTCCGGCTGAGTTACGCGAGTGGGCGGAGCGAGCAGGCAGCATGGAAGGCATGAGTGATTATCTGTATGAACAGCTTAAACAAGGCAACCTCGATGCCATGGAAAAACTGCTGGCCGCGCAGCCAACATGGTTAGGCGCCCTGATTCCATTACTGGAACAGGAAGACACCGATTTGAAAGTCCGCATCGGGGTTGATGCCTTGCTGGAAACGCTTGCGGCAAGCACCAACCTGGACAGTTTGATCGAGGAACTGGGTCGTCTCTCGCAACATGAACGCCAGTCCCTCCGCAGTGATGCCACCCATTATCTCTCGCTCACCCACGCCCCGGCTGCGATACCCTTTCTCGAGGCGCGCCTGCAGGATGAAAGTGCTGAAGTTCGAGATATTGCGGAGGAAGGTCTGGCGGAGCTCAAAGCACTTAAATCCTGAGTTTAAGCCAACAGGTGAAATGACTGTCACTGTGCCCCAAGCAAGCTGGTACGTTTACATTGTGCGCTGCTGTGATAATACCTTATACACCGGTATCAGCACCGATCCGGCTACGCGACTGACAGAACATAACACGGGCCAAAATGGCGCCAAGTACACCCGCGCCCGTCGCCCCGTCACATTGGTATATACCGAACAGGCCGCATCACGCTCTGCCGCCCTGAAGCGGGAAATTGCCATAAAACGCCTGTCCCGTCAGGCCAAACTGGCCTTAGTTAACAAGTAAAACCCCTAGATTTTTGCGCTCGTCCGCAGGGCGTCCTCGAGGGTCGATTCCTCAACCGGGAATGACAGCGCGGCATGGACGGGAAAACGACTCGTCAACCTCTCCAGTTGGTGGGCGAAGTCCTGTTCATAAAACACAATCACATGGGTATCGGGCATCCGTTGCAGTACCGCCATTAAGGTTTCCAGGCTACTGGTACGATCACGGAAATCAGACTGGTAGTTGAACTCGGCCACGATGACCCGAGGCGTGATCTTTTTCATCAACCTGACGGCATTTCGAACCGAGGTAACCTTTTCTACCTGAAATCCATGGCGGTGATAGATGGGTGTGAAATCGGGGTAACCACCCAATTCAGTAATGGCCAACAGTAACCCCTGGTCTTGTCCGGTAATAGTCATTCCCTCCCCCGGCCTGAAAACCCCGGATCCTAGCATGTCTGATGAAGGGGTATTGAGTCGCCCGGGCCTTGAAGCTATGCTGTGCAACCCTTATTTAAGGAATTGTTGCCTGTCCGGGCACAAATCGAACCTCACAGCAGACCAAACACAGGAAACCTGTTATGCCGTACTACGTATATTTAATTAAACCGGGTGTTACCAATCTGGTAAAAAATCTGGAGAAAGTCTCTGATTTCGAGAACTTCAAACAGGCCAAGAACTTTGTTAAAGAAAAACGTGCTGATCAAGATGAGGACAAATCTTTAACCTACAAAATTATTTTCGCCGACAACGAGCTGGAAGCGGAAGAACGCCTGTCAGAACAAAGGGAAGCACCTATTTTACGTGAATGGGAAAAGTAGTTCAGCGTGGACGAAACGGAATACAGGCAAACTTACCGGGAAGTCAACGAGCGGCGGTGCGTGTTCGAAAAAGCCATCAATGCGCGTCGCTGCTCATGCAATAAGTCCCAACGCTTTAACCTCGCCGATCGCGAAGGTGTTTCCTGTACCAGCGAAAGTAGCTGCAGCCGTTGCAAGCAATTGCTGGATTTATTACGAAACAACGCCAGTTTTGCCTTGCAGATGACCAATGTGCCTGGGCCCCTGCCCCACGCCAAGGAAGTAAAGGTGCAAATCGGTGGCATGCTAGGGATTCAGAAGCATTTACACCCCGAGATGAGTGATGACGACCTGGTACATGATATCGATGGCCTGGCAGAGACCGCTGTACAACAGTTCAGCTCGCTGAAAAACCTGCCCTATTCGGAAATCGTAAAATCAATAGTAAATTTTGAAGGCCGTTTACGTCGGCGGTCACAGAAGGATAAATAAGCCGTCGAACCATCTCATGACGCCCAACGCAAAAAATCGGCAACAAAGCCGACTTTTTATCTTGTGTCTTAAGACAAAAATGATTCAGGAGTTAAACCAGTCAAAGGCACAATCCAGATGTGAGCGTACCGCGACAATCCCATCCAGCCCGTCTTCCACCATCACGCTCACCGGGGCGCGACGCTGAAACCGCTTGTTCTTTTGCTTCATCCAGACGAGCCCCATCGAAGGATTATGTGGGTAAGAAGTACGTAACGCATCGGCAATACCAATGATATGCTCAACACGCTCATTCACTTCCCTGGTATCCGGCAAGGGTGTGTCATCACGATACCGCCGAAGCATTCGCGTTGGCGTCTTATCCGGTAAATTTAATAAGCTGACTTGATCACCCGCGCACAGGCCCCATTTATCGAGGATTGACATAATGCCCCGCGCCAAAGCAGCACGGTCTTTCTGGCTTACAGCTTCATCAGTACTGTCCGACATGAGAATTGCCCCTGGATTCATACGCTAAATTGCAGCACCGTTATATTGTACAATAAGTCACCATTCCACACATAATGAATTATGGAGTCACAAAGAAACGGATTTTATATTACATGGTAAGGGAATATTCTATAAAACCATGAAACAGCCCCTATAAACCAGGCAGTAATAACGTGGCTATTTAAAAATGCCGAATTCAGACACATCAATGCCGTTGACAAACTATCAACGCAAGTTCAATTTTGAAGCCTTATCCCCGCTGGGCGGTCAAACGGCACACATTCAGTTCAAAGGGCCATTTCAGGGTGAAGAAGTCATGTGGGATACCCATTTAATAACCCTGCAAGAAATTTATCGTCAGGGGATCGCCACAGGGAAATATCTGGATAAAGACACGATTTCACTCTCACAATTTATTGAAATCAATGAAAAAGATGCTGCCGAAGTCGCGCTCACAGTTGGCATTGATGTACCCGTTATTGATACGCCCACGGTGTTAAAAACCATTATCATGATCCATAATTACAAACGATTACGGCACGGACGACACGAATACGGGCCAGCTGGTCAATTTTCATAAAAATAAAGACTATATTAATAGTATGCCTCGATTACTCACAGTCTCACGCGCCGCTCGCCTGGTTGGTGTTTCGCGCGGCACCCTGCAACAACAAATCCAGGATGGAGTGTTACCCAGCTTTGAAGGTCAGGTCGATATAGATGATCTGACTCGCGCCTATCCGCAAGTTCAACTGGAAGATAATGCGGTGATGGAAAAAATCGAGAATATAATCGATAACGCATTAAAACGGGCGCGTGGTGATAAACTTCGTAAATTACTCGCACCGGATCTCAGTACCCTGGCGGCGCGTGTTGCCAGCCTGAGCAAGGAACTCGCAAGAATCAAGCACCAGAATCAGTGGCTCAACGATGTCATAAAACAAACTCAGGACAAATTACTGGAACTTGAGAAAACAGCAAAGCCAGGCTCTGCACTGGCAACATTAAGAATACAGCTTGATGATGCGTTAAACCAACCTGTTGACGATTCGGACGTGGATGAATTGATGATTCGAGATACTGTATTACGTGTTATGGCGGCACAGGTACACCTCATGCCAAGTGGCCATGAATTCTTCGTTGAAGGCAACAACTCTATACTTGAGGCGGCGCTGAGTGCCGGTTTGGCGCTTAACTATGGTTGCAGCAACGGCAACTGCGGCAAGTGCAAAGCCAAATTGATTTCTGGTGAGGCCAAAATAATACGCCAGCATGATTACGTTATTTCTGAAGCTGAAAAAAGCCAGGGTTATATTCTGGCCTGTTCCAATACGGCAATTAGCGATATTGTACTGCAAGCGGAAGAAGCAGGTAGCGAGGAAGAAATACCTTTACAAAAAATTTCAGCCCGCGTGAAGAAACTCGACAAGCTTACCGATAACCTGGCAGTTGTACATTTACGTACACCTCGCACCGACCGTTTACGTTTTCTGGCTGGTCAGCGTGCAACATTATCGACCGTCGGCATAGATCCGGTTGAATATCACATTGCGAGTTGCCCTTGCGATGACAGAAACCTGCAGTTTCATATTTGTCGGCAACAAGGCAAACCCTTTGCCGAGCATGTATTTGACCAGATGCAAAACTCTGAATCTATCATGGTCGAAGGACCCCAGGGGAATTTCGTCTTGCGTGAAGACACTACCCGTCCCTTGCTGTTTATCGCATTTAATACAGGGTTTGCCCCGATTAAAAGTCTGATTGAACATGCCATGACGCTGGACGTAAACGAGTTTTCACATTTGTACTGGTTTCATCAAAACGACAACAAACCTTATATGCATAATCTTGGTCGTGCCTGGGCGGATGCCTTTGATAACTTCCGTTATTCTCCACTACACATTCCGGCCACGGCAACCCAGAAAGATATTGCTACAAGTCTCTCTAAAATCTCCAAAGATTATCCTGAACTTGATAACTTTGATATTTACGCCTGTGGTTCAACAGCAAGTATAAGCACCCTTAACGACTTTCTGAATAAGCAAAAATTTCCTGCCGAGCAATTATTCACAGAAACCCTGTAGTTTTTTTAATGACAATGCAATCGCTTAATGATTTCCTGCAACAGGCGGGTATCAATTATGTTGTTTATGACATGGGCCGTCGTATGGTTCGACTGACACCGCAACAATTCAACCAGTTTGAAAATGCGGCAAACGCTTATCCGACTCCATTACAACAACATGCCTGGTTGGGAATCATTGGCTGGCAAAAAGATGATAAATCGCAGCATTTCATCTGGTTCCTTAAACTACCACTGGATGAACTTGGCAAAATAAACCCGTTGGCACGTGATGAATTATTACATTATTTGATAGAACAACTGGGACAACAGTTACTTAGCAGTGATAAAGCGACAACTACCGAGGTTGAACTTACTGCATTACCGCATGGTTTTACACCAGGCGAAGACAGTATGGCGATGTTTCATGCCAAGGCTGCCCAGCACCTGGGCCAACCACCTTCACGGTTTTATGAACATGCGCGGGAATACCTGTCTGGGCAACAAGGCTATGACCAATGGGCGTTTATTGGCATGCAGGGACTTGCCGACGTGGCTGCGCGACTGGATCAACCGGATAATCAGGACCTGTTACAACAGGCGCTTCCCCACTTGCCGACCCAACCATTTGGTCAACTGTGCCGTTTTCTGGAACATGAAACTATCTCACCACAACTGGCCGAATCAATTATCAATCGAGCCAGCGATGATAAGGACCCGGAAAATTCTCAAGTCAATACGGTAGTCGCCTTACGTGCTATTGCAGGCTGTTCCAATCAAAATTTGCGCCAGGCTTTTATTCACAAGGTATTGGCAGGAGAATATGCAAGAGATATTGAAGTTCTTGCCGCCATTTCGGGACGCTGCTGGGAAGATCTAGGAAATGATACTTTATGCCGCGTATATCTTAATGTCCTGGCGATCAATACCAGTGGCCAAAGTGGATTTACGCAATTATTAAAGGATCTGCTGATGATCCCTGGAATGCGTGAACCTGTAATGCAAGGCCTGCGGGATCCGGACCGATCAGAAGAGTTGGCCCGGGCTTTGGGCCAGTTCTTAAGCCAGCTAGGCGCTTAATCTTGAGCTGGGTCTTCCTTTAACCAGGTTTGTAGTGCATCGATAATCTTTTGGGCCTGGTCACGGCTTGAAATATTAAATTTGGATTTCTGCTGGTATTCGCCACTACGCTTTTGATACCGCCGAATACTGAATTTATCCGGTCCGTACTGCTCTTTGCGGCGATCCCAGTCTTGATAACGAAATATGATTGTCGACCAGGCTCCCTTTGTCAGGACGACCTTATCAAGTTGCTTGGATACCAGATTGCCGTCTTCCATGTAGTCAACGGTTAAATCTTCAACATCAGTTGCACCCATGTAGTTCACCTCATTAATATTTACAAAAATTACAATAGACCAAATGCCGGACTTCAGGCCTGCTTCTGCTCACGAATAAAATACGGCTTAGCTGTTATTGTGGCAATTAGCATAGAATAGTCCACCTGGATGGCGCCATTTATGCCACAGCTGCTCAGCCACCACAAGCAGCTTGTGCACAGGCTTCGTACCAGACTAGTGCTATATATGTTCCCTGCAGAAACTGCCGCCATGTATATGGTACGGCCAGCACACAAAACAGGCTGTATTCATTGGCTTACTTTTTACGCATAATATCAGATACATGCCCATTAAATTAAATCCTCTATGTTAAACCTAAGTCATCGACAGAAACGCTCCCTTGCACTGTCACTCGTGATGGCTGCCACTCTGTACCTGATCGTTATATTCCTGATCGGTTATCGAGATATACTGGAAGCGGCTACACGTCTTGGCTGGCATGGCTGGCTATTTATCCTCATCTGCTCTTTGACAAACTATCTACTACGTTTTATGCGTTGGTTAATGTACCTCAAGCGGTTTGGGTATGAGATTCCACACTTTCTGCACTTTCACTATTATATGTCCGGATTTGCCCTAACAACTACCCCGGGCAAAGCAGGTGAAACAATTCGTTCTTTATATATGAAAACCCATGGGGTGCGATTTTCACATAGTCTGGCCATGTTTTTCACGGAACGGTTCCTCGACTTGGTCGTAATCACCTTGCTTGCCACATTAGCTATCCTGTCATTTACAGAGTATGGCCGTTTTATTCTATCTGCAGCCATAGTCCTGATCCTATTTCTACCTTTATTACGGAGTGGCCTTGTCGTTCATAGCTTGCAACGCCTAACCGTGGTTATTCGTTACCATCGGTTACGTCTATTAGTATTACACCTGAGTTCTTTACTGGATTCAGCACGTGTCTTACTTGAATGGCGTATGTTATATAGTGGCATGCTGATTGGATTGCTGGCCTGGGCAATACAGGGCTTTGCCTTTTATTATATTCTCATGACAATGCACACCGGGATTCCATGGCACATCGCCATGTCGATCTATGCGATCAGCCTGCTGGCCGGTGCTTTATCATTTATTCCGGGTGGAATTGGTACCACTGAGGCGGTAATGGGATTATTACTGCTTAATACTGGAGCCGATCCTGTCACCGCTGTTGCCGTACCCCTGATTAGTCGGCTCTCGACCTTATGGTTTGCCGTTGGCCTGGGACTACTCTCTTCTCTCTTTTTAGGAATTCGAAAAGATACCACGACAGCGGGCAATTCAACTTAACACAATTAACCAATATGGCAGTATTACTATGCTCAATATGGTAGAAAGAGTCACCGCAGCAGCCACGTTGACAAAAAATGGTAAAAGCCAGATCGATTATCGCATTACGTAATGTGAGTACTGCCGTATATCCGGGCCTGGTATATCGCCGTAATGCTCCCAGCCGTACCAAGGCAGCCATCTGGAAAGGCGTTTCTACGATGATGTCTATTATTTCCCGATTCACTCGAACCACAAGCATCTAAACGGTGGGTGCAACGTGATATAATCACCACCCCAGGATATTGATAAGGTGCTACTCATTTTTCTGGATGCCGTCAGTTGATACCGCGGGATGAACAACCATCTTTGACTCTGAGGAAATCAAAATGCGAATACTGCATACCATGTTACGTGTTGGCAATCTGGAACAATCTATCGAGTTTTACACCTCAGTACTGGGCATGAAATTGTTACGGCAAAAAGATTATCCGGATGGTAAATTCACCCTTGCCTTTGTCGGCTATGGTCCGGAATCTGAGAGTAGTGTAATTGAGCTCACTTATAACTGGGATACGGCCCAGTATGATCTGGGCGGCGGCTATGGACATATCGCTCTCGAAGTAGATGATGTTTACCAGGCCTGTGAGGATATTCGAAAACGTGGTGGAAAAATAATCCGCGAAGCAGGGCCCATGAACGCAGGTGAAACCGTTATCGCATTTGTTGAAGATCCTGACGGTTATGCTATTGAGTTGATTGGCAAAAAGTCTAATGCGTAGCAAGTCTACGCCAGATGGAATTAATTATCTTTCCCGATGAATGAAAAGTACAAATCGCAGAAATCGAAAGTAATAAGTGGCAGCAGTAATGCCACCATGGATAGTAATAAAAGCTTATATACGCCTGACGATAGTCAGGCCATTCTAAATGCGATACCTGATTTGATATTTCGAATCAGCCGGGAAGGCATTTACCTCGAATACAAGCAAGCAACCAATATTCCGCTACTACTCAAGCCAGAAGAATTTCTTGGTAAAAGCATTTTCAATGTTGTTCCTGAATCTATTGCTCAACGCACACTACAAGCGATTGAGAAAGTGGCATTAACTCATGAACAGGAAAATTTTACATACCAACTGAAAATTGATGGTGAGCCACATAACTATGAGGCCAGGATTGTTGAAAGCGGCTTGGATAATGAATTTCTGATTATCGTCCGTGACGTAACTGTGCAGGATAAAATCCTAAGGGAATTGGAAGAAAATGAGACAAAATATCGTGCATTATTTGAAAATGCCAACGACGCAATTTTTCTCATGTCAAAAGATAAATTCATCGACTGTAATAGCAAAACCCTGGAAATGTTTGGCTGTAAACGAGAAGAAATCGTCGGTAACACCCCCATGGCTTTTTCCCCACCGCAACAACCGGATGGCCGTGACTCTACCGAAAGCGCATTAGAGAAAATCAATGCCGCCATCGCGGGTCAACCACAACGTTTTGAGTGGACGCATTGTAAACTGGATGGCACAACCTTCGACGTTGAAGTCAGCCTAAACAAAATTACTCTGGGAGAACAGACTTATATACAGACTATTGTCAGAGACATTACTGAACGAAAAATGCAAGACGCACAGGTTGGAAAACTCTCCCGTGTAATGGAACAAACTGCCGATATCATTGTAGTTACGGATACAGAAGGTAAAATAGAGTACGTTAACCCATCATTTGAAAGAATAACTGGCTACACCTATAACGAAGCCGTTAATAACTCACCAGGCTTGGTGGCATCCGGTCTACATAAATCCGAATTCTACAAGCACATGTGGGAGACTATCACCATCGGTGAAAGTTACAGCAATATCTTTATCAATCGACGCAAGGATGGCTCGCTCTATTACGAAGAAAAAACAATTACCCCAATTAAAGATCAATCTGGCGCAATCACCCATTATGTCGCCACAGGCAAGGATATTTCCGAACGCATACAGGTTCAAGAACGTCTGCAGCATATGGCACACCACGATGCCCTGACAGATCTTCCAAATAGAAATCTGTTTCTTGATCGCCT
>JAHEIJ010000219.1 GCA_024639445.1 Gammaproteobacteria bacterium | reverse complement strand
TTATTTTTAATCACGGTTCAGTCACCTGGTCAGGGTCCTACTCTAGCCGCATCTCAACAAAACGGCCAGCCATGCGGTTGTCAGCATCAGATTGGGATAATATATATAAAAAGACCAGATAAAACAAGATGTTATAGATACCGGATATTCTTAAAGTTTGCCCTCAGGGTGCCGACATTACAGGTAACTCCGAGATAGTCAGGTGCCATAGCATGAATGGCAAGTCGTAGGACTCAGGGTTGTTTAGTTTTGTTTTTCCTCCCCCTGCGCAGAATTTGCGCAATTTAGACAGCCCCGCGTATGCGGGGCTTTTTTTATTATGCCCTGGCGCCAAACACCTTCGCTCAGCCGCCTTAGCGAGCGTGGAATACCACGATATCCATGCCAGTGGCACGAATCATGCCCTGATCCGCGAGGCTGCGAAGTACCCGGCCGGCCATTTCGCGGGAGCAGCCGACATTACGGGCGATTTCCTGGCGGGAAATATGAATCTGGGTGCCCTCCGGGTGTGACATTGCCTCCGGCGTGTCACACATCTCGAGCAGGGTGCGGGCCACCCGGCCGGTCACATCCAGGAAAGCCAGCTGGCCGACCTTGCGGCTGGTGCTCAACACGCGTTGTGCCATTTGCTTGCCGACGGCCGTCATGATCAGCGCATGCACATCCTTGAGTTCGTTCTGAAATAGTTTATTGAGAGTGTCGTAATTGATCGCAGCCAGGACACACTCGGTTCGAGCCCGGACCATGGTGCTGCGGACACTGGTACGGAAGAACAGTCCCAGTTCGCCGATGAAGTCACCCTGATTGAGGTAGGCCAGGATGATCTCATGTCCCGGGTCCTCCTTGTCCTCCATCATGACGGTGGCTGAACCTTCTATCAGAAAATAGAGGGTATCCGCGGGTTCCCCTTCGCGTACGATGAGGTGTTTTTTCGGTACTGTGCTGCGGGAACAATGACTGAGAAACTGTTCCAGCGCAGCTACATCCAATTCCTTGCTTACTTCCATATCAGCGGGTTCGGTCATACAGACTTCTTTTATTTATCACCAGTTTGTAATGCTTTCAAGTATGGACTGATTTTTTACCTATTGACAGGTAAAATACCGCACTCGTTGTAACTACTGGAATATTAACACTGCATGACTATCCGTACCCGATTCGCCCCCAGCCCCACTGGTTACTTGCACATTGGCGGCGCCCGTACGGCGCTGTTCTCCTGGCTATATGCGCGCAAGCATGGGGGCAAGTTTGTGCTGCGTATCGAAGATACGGACATCGAACGGTCTACTGCCGAATCCGTCAACGCCATTCTGGAGGGCATGACCTGGCTGGGCATGGAGTATGATGAGGGGCCGTTGTACCAGACCGATCGCTTCGAGCGTTATGGTGAAGTGACCCAGCAACTGCTTGATAGCGGCCATGCCTATCGTTGCAACTGCAGCAAGGATCGGCTGGAGACACTGCGTGAACAACAAATGGCCCGCAAGGAAAAGCCGCGCTATGACGGCCACTGCCGTGACAAGCAGATTGATCCGAACGAGCCCCATGTGATCCGGTTTCGTAATCCGCTGGATGGCGATGTGGTGGTTGACGATATCATTCGTGACAAGGTCATTATTCATAACCGCGAGCTGGACGACCTGATCATTCGTCGCACGGATGGTTCGCCCACCTATAACCTGACCGTGGTGGTGGATGATCTGGATATGGACATCACGCATGTGATTCGTGGTGATGATCACATCAACAATACCCCGCGACAGATTAATATCCTCAAGGCGCTGGGCGCCGAGATCCCCAGGTATGGCCACGTTCCCATGATCCTGGGGGAAGACGGGGCACGGCTGTCAAAACGCCATGGTGCCACCAGTGTGGTGCAATACCGGGATGAAGGGTTTTTACCGGAAGCTTTATTGAATTACCTGGTGAGGCTGGGCTGGTCGCATGGCGATCAGGAAGTTTTCACGGTCGATGAAATGATTGAGTTGTTTCAGCTGGAAAACGTCAATCGCTCAGCTTCAACCTTTAACACGGAGAAATTGCTCTGGTTGAATCAACAGTATATTAAGAATGATAAACCGGAGCGAATTGCGCGCCTGTTAAGCCCACACATGGGTAATCTTGATATTGATCCGACTGAAGGACCGGACCTGGTGGATGTAGTGGCTGCGCAACAGGAGCGGGCATCCACCCTGGTTGAAATGGCGCAAGCCAGTGTTTTTTTCTACAAGGACTTCGATGAGTATGAGCCCAAGGCGGCAAAAGCGCACTTACGCCCGGTAGCGGAAACCCCGCTGCGGGAATTAAAACAGGCCCTGGCTAATCTGGAAACCTGGCAAGCCGATGCCATTCATCAGGTCGTTAATGACGTGGCAGAGAAACTGGAACTGAAAATGGGCAAGGTCGGCATGCCTTTGCGTGTGGCCGTGGCGGGATGTGCGGCTTCACCCAGTATTGATATCACCCTGCAGTTGCTGGGTAAGGAAAAAACCCTGCGCCGTATCGATCAGGCGCTGGCGTTTATTGAGCAGCGTAAACAGGCAAATTTATAATCAGATTTAGTATCCAGCAATCAAAATAAGCGTCTTACAATAGCAGCGTATTTTCAAGCCAAGGTTAAATTTCATGAGCAGTGAAGAGCAGGTCAAACCGACAAATTTTATTCGCCAGATCATTGAAGAGGATCTGCAGCAGGGCAAAAACGAGGGCAAGGTCGCGACCCGTTTTCCACCGGAACCTAACGGCTTCCTGCATATCGGCCATGCCAAGTCGATTTGTCTGAACTTCGGTGTTGCGCGTGATTATCACGGTACTTGCAACCTGCGTTTCGACGATACCAATCCGCACAAGGAAAACATCAAGTATGTTGAAGCCATCAAAACGGATGTGCACTGGCTGGGTTTTGACTGGGATGATCGCCTGTATTACGCCTCGGACTATTTTGAAAAGTTGTATGGCTATGGGGTCGAGCTGATAAACAAAGGTAAAGCCTATGTCTGCGATCTGAATGCCGAAGAGATCCGTCAATATCGCGGTACCCTGACCGAGGCCGGCAAGGACAGCCCCTATCGTAGCCGCAGCGTGGAAGAAAACCTGGATCTGTTCGCCCGCATGCGCGGTGGGGAGTTTGCCGACGGGGCCAAGGTGCTGCGTGCTAAAATTGATATGGCCTCACCGAATATCAACCTACGTGATCCGACCATTTATCGTATCCGGCATGGGGTGGTACATCACCAGACCGGGGAAGAGTGGTGCATCTATCCCATGTATGATTTCACCCACTGCCTGTCTGATGCGATTGAAGGCATAACCCATTCACTTTGCACGCTGGAGTTTGAAGACCACCGGCCGTTGTACGACTGGTTCCTGGATGAACTGCAAACACCCAGTCACCCGCAGCAGATTGAATTCTCCCGCCTGGTGCTGGAATACACCGTCACCAGCAAGCGTAAGCTGACCGAACTGGTGGATGGGGGTTATGTGGAAGGCTGGGATGATCCGCGCATGCCGACCATTGCCGGTATGCGCCGACGGGGATACCGTTCCGAGGCGATTCGCGACTTCTGTGATCGCATCGGTGTGACCAAGTCCGATAACTTCATCGAGATGGCGTTGTTGGAAAACTGTGTGCGCGATGATTTGAATACCCACGCACCACGCCGCATGGCCGTGTTGCATCCGCTCAAGGTGGTGATCACCAATTACCCGGAAGAGCAGAACGAGCAGCTGACTGCCCCGAACCATCCACAGGATGAGGCCATGGGCAGCCGGCAACTGACCTTCAGCCGCGAAGTCTATATCGACCAGACGGATTTCATGGAAGTCGCGCCCAACAAGAAATTCAAACGGTTGGTCAGTGGGGGGGAAGTGCGCTTGCGCAATGCTTACGTGATCCGCTGTGATGAAGTGATCAAGAACGATCAAGGCGAAATCATTGAACTACGCTGCAGTTATGATCCGGATACGCTTGGGGCGAATCCTGAAGGGCGCAAGGTCAAGGGCGTGATTCACTGGGTTTCCGCCGCGAACGCGGTCAGTACCGAAGTCCGCCTGTATGACCGGCTATTCAGCCATCCCAATCCCGACAAAGCCGGTGAGAGCAAGTTCTACAAGGATTACCTGAATCCGGATTCGCTGCGCACCCTGACGCAGTGTTACCTGGAAGCCAGTCTCGCTGACGCCAAACCGGGGGAGCAGTTCCAGTTTGAGCGCGAGGGGTATTTTTGCCTCGACAGTGAGCACCTGAGTGAAGGCAAACCGGTGTTTAACCGCACCATTACCCTGCGGGATACCTGGGCGAAAATCGAACAAAAAGGGGCTAACTGACTGTCAGTCGGGCATAAATTTGGCTGTCTCTCCAGGCCCTGGGATGTCGCGGCGCGGCACTCGGAAAATAGCTGGAAACCACTCTAACTATCGAAAAAATGGGGCATTGTTGTTGACTTGCCAC
>JAHEIJ010000023.1 GCA_024639445.1 Gammaproteobacteria bacterium | reverse complement strand
GCTTCCGCGCGAATCACTGGATACCGTTGTCGGCATACCTGGAACTATTTCGCTCGGTCGACGCACTTCATGCCGTATCATCAACAGACGCGTTGAATATACCCACGCAAGTGTGGATTGATCCGCGCGACGAATTGGTTTCTTTGGTCGGTATCCAGCGCTGGGTCCAGCAGGCGCAACTCGACAACTGGCAAATCAATCGGCTTTCCCTTGGCCATGCCAGTCTTTTGCACGGATGTTTTCACCATTTGATCATCGATCCGGGCTGCACCGGTGAGTCGGTCTGGCGACAGATGGTCGAATCCATCGACGCCGATTTGCTTGCACAACACAAGTCTTAGATTGAATCGCTGTCGCGATTTAAATTTTAAGCGGGTACTCGCACCCGCGGGCGAGGTACTTTCTTTACTCGTGTAAAGAAAGTACCCAAAGAAAGCACGCCCCACGACTTGGTCTCGCTACGCTCAACTTCCCTGTGCGTCTCAAGCCAAACGGGCGCTGCGCAACTCGCACGACCGCCTGCGGCGTCACGTGCTCAGACAGTGCTCGCTTGATCCCCGTTTGGCTTTCGATGCTCGGCTGCGTCGAAGGGGTATTAATCCTTTTACAAGCACAGCGTAAATTGAAGGACTGATCTCGTGCGCACTTGTAGTATTAAAAAGGTCAGGCTCGATTGAAACGGCCTTATTAAGCACATCCTACGGATTGATCTGGATGGGTGTACCCACATCAACAGCATCCCATATTTCATCCATTTCGAAATTCTTCACTGCAATACAACCATCTGTCCAGTCAAATAGCCGTGCAAGGATACTTAGCCACTCAAAGCCATTTTTCTGACCATGGATCATGATAAATCCTCCGGGGTTTACGCCTAACCGCTTTGCTCGCTTTTTGTCTTCTACGTTGGGGTAGGAGACATGTATTGCTTTATAGAACGAACTATTAGATTTTTTGTAATCGAGAACGTAGTTACCTTCTGGAGTTCGCTGATCACCTTCTTGTAGTTTATGTCCGATCGGGTTTCCGCCTAACGAGATATTATATCGCCTGAATTCTTTATCATTCTTCATTAACAGCATAACTCGGTCCTTCTTCTGTACAATTACGAGGTCGACCTTGTCAGCAGCCTGACAGAGAGTTGCCATAAGTATAAGCAAGAGAAAAATTGTTATTTTTATTCTATGCATACTATTCAGGTTGGTGTCTTATGCACAGCTCATGCACTCGCCATTAATATCAGGACTTGTGTAAAAAAGGTTAATGCGACTGAAAGAATGATTACTAAACCAGATATGGCCATTGATCTTTCAGTTAAATCCAATTTCTCTAATGACTTGCCTCCAAATAAGAAAAAGACACCGCTCCTGCTCATTGCTCTAAATTGGATTAGCATAAGAATTATGACACCACATGCTGCATAGACAAAAGGTATCTGGTGATTAGCAAGAGTTAATATTATGCCTACAACTGCGAGCGTTGAAGTCCTTAGTTTGTTTTTACTTAAATCCTCAACTCGATACCTGAATAGTATAATAACCAATAAAGTTATTAGAATTATTATTGTGATACTTAACGGTGTTTTTGCTCTAACATTTAGAAGTGCGGATATATTGAATCCGATGATAAGCAGTACTACTGCGGTGTAGTAAACGATATTATTTTTGTTTTTGTCATTCATGGGGACCGAATTTCTTGGTTCGTATACTTGCTTGAGCGTGAGGTAACAATCCCGTTAGGCGATGCCGAGGTGGGCAGGGGTGAACGGGAAATTGCGAGACGTTGTTTGAGTGAACAAGGTGAGCGAGTTTACGTCGAGCCCCGTTCAGCCCAAACACCGAGGGTATCCGCGCTAGCGGACGAGCCTTCGGGCGCCCTTTTCTTTCGTACCTTTCTTTTGGGCGTGCAAAAGAAAGGTACCTGCCGCCGGTCAGCCACCGGCATCAATTAGCTGTACTGTTTTTTAAACACCGTCCCCTTACATTTCGGACAGGGCGGAATATGACCCGACTCTTCAAAATGCAGCTGCTCACCACACTGGTCACACACCAGCGTGCCGGCACCGGTGATCTCCCCGGTATGCCATTCCCCCTGTTGGACCTGTTCCTTCCACAGTTCCAGTTCCAGGGTGGTGGGGTTGGCCACCTTGGCGACCCATTCGCCGAATTTTGATTCGGCCAGATCCAGATCGAACTCCAGCCAGTTGGCCAGTTGCTTGCCGTTATCGGCCAGCGAAGTGGCGGCATCATGGATGTCCCGTTGCAGGTAGTCACTGAGCTTCTGGATTTCCTCCCGGCTCAGTTCGCCCAGTTCGGAGGCTTTTTGTTCGGCCTTGTCGAGGGCCTGCTTGAGGTTGGGGAGGGTTTTTTCCTCGGCCTCATGCCAGGCGGATTTCACCGCGTCGCGCATTTCATTAAAGGCCTTGAGCAGTTTTTCCTGGGGTTCCGGTTTCATGATGCTGATCCTTACAACAGTTGGGTATCTGGTTTTGATGATCCATCCGCGCCGAATGGAATGCAAGTCTGATTGTGAGAGGTGAGGCCCCTGCGGTATCCTTACACGTTTGGTCACCCATACTATTTATTTAAGGCGCTCCGAATAACAATGCAAGAACAGTATCACCCCGAGCAAATCGAGCAGGACGTCCAGGACTACTGGGAGTCTAACCAGTGTTTTGAGGTCAAGGAGGACTCGCCCAAGGAGAAGTTCTACTGCCTGTCCATGTTTCCCTACCCCAGCGGGCGCCTGCACATGGGGCATGTGCGTAATTACACCATTGGCGATGTGATCAGCCGCTATCAACGCATGCTGGGCAAGAACGTGATGCAGCCCATGGGCTGGGACGCCTTCGGCCTGCCGGCCGAGAATGCGGCGATCAAGAACAAGGTGCCGCCGGCGAAGTGGACCCGCGAGAATATCGACTATATGCGTGGCCAGTTGAAGCGCCTGGGGTTTGCCTATGATTGGCAGCGGGAACTGGCGACCTGCGATCCGGACTATTACCGCTGGGAACAGTGGTTGTTTACCCGCCTGTACAAGAAAGGCCTGGTGTATCGCAAGACCGCGCCGGTTAACTGGTGTCCCAACGATCTGACCGTGCTGGCGAATGAACAGGTGATCGAAGGGCGATGCTGGCGCTGCGACACCGAGGTGGAACGCAAGGATATTCCCCAGTGGTTCATGAAAATCACCGCCTACGCTGAAGAGCTGCTGGCGGATCTCGACAAACTGGACGGTTGGCCGGAGCAGGTGCGCACCATGCAGCGCAACTGGATTGGCCGCTCCGAAGGGGTGGAAATCACTTTTGCCATCGAGGGTCGCGACGAAGCCCTGAAAGTGTTTACCACCCGGCCCGATACCCTGATGGGGGTGACCTATGTCGCCGTGGCGCCCGAACATCCACTGGCGAAAGAAGCCGCCATGTATGCCGAGAATGTGGCGGCCTTTATCAAGGACTGCCAGGCCAGCGGCGTGGCCGAAGCCACGCTGGAGACCATGGAAAAGAAGGGCATGGATACCGGTTTCAAGGCGATCCATCCCATTAGCGGTGACCGGGTGCCGGTGTTCATCGCCAACTTCGTGCTCATGGGCTATGGCGAGGGCGCGGTGATGGCGGTACCGGCCCACGACCAGCGCGACTGGGAATTTGCCCGCCAGTATGGCTTGTCGATCACCCAGGTGATCACGCCGGCCTCGACCGAGACCGAAGCCGATTTGGACGCAGGTGCGTTTATCGACAAGGGCGTGTTGATTGACTCCGGCGAGTTTACCGGCCTGTCGTCCCAGCAGGCATTTAATGCCATTGCGGCGTATCTCGAACGCGCCGGACTGGGCGGCAAGCGCACCACTTTCCGCTTGCGTGACTGGGGGGTCTCGCGCCAGCGTTACTGGGGTGCGCCCATTCCGATTATCAATTGCGGCGAGTGTGGCGAAGTGCCGGTGCCCGAGGCCGATTTGCCGGTGGTGTTGCCCGAGGATGTGTCTTTTGACGGCGTGGGCTCGCCCATCAAGAAAATGCCCGGGTTTTATGAGACCACTTGTCCCCAATGTGGTGGCAAGGCGCAACGGGAAACCGATACCTTCGATACCTTTATGGAGTCCTCCTGGTACTTTTCGCGCTTTGCCAGTCCCGGTAATGACAACGCCATGTTGGACCAGTGCGCCAACTACTGGATGCCGGTGGATCAATACATCGGTGGGATCGAACATGCCATTTTGCATCTGCTGTATGCCCGGTTTTACAACAAACTGTTACGGGATGAGGGCCTGCTGGCCAATGATGAGCCGTTCACCAATCTGTTGACCCAGGGCATGGTGTTGAAGGACGGGGCCAAGATGTCCAAGTCCAAGGGCAATACCGTCGATCCCCAGGCCTTGATTGAGCAATACGGCGCGGATACGGCGCGGCTGTTCATGATGTTTGCCGCACCGCCGGAACAAAGCCTGGAATGGTCCGACGCCGGGGTGGAAGGGGCGCATCGTTTCCTCAAGCGTTTGTGGAAGCGGGTTTACGCTCATTTGCAAGTGGGCCAAGCGCCGACTTTGAAGGTGGACGAACTCAATGAGGCACAACAGGCCATGCGTCGTCAGGTACATGAGACCGTGGCCAAGTTCAGTGATGATGTGGGTCGGCGCTTTACCTTTAATACTGCGATTGCCTCGGTGATGGAACTGCTCAATGCCCTTAACCGTTATGAAGAGGCAGCGCCGCAGGATCGCGCGGTGGTGCAGGAAGCCCTCGAAATGGCGGTGCGCTTACTGGCGCCGATTGTGCCCCATATCTGCCACAGCCTGTGGCAGGCCCTGGGTCATGAGGACGCGATTATCGACTGTGTCTGGCCGCAGGCGGATGAGGCGGCGTTAAGCCGCAATGAAATCCAGATCGTGGTGCAGGTGAACGGCAAACTGCGGGCGCGTATCTCGGTGGCCGCCGAGGCGGAGCGTAAACAGGTCGAGGAAACGGCCCTGGCGGATGAAAATGTGCAGCGCTTTATTGAAGGTAAGGGGATTGTGAAAATTATCGTGGTACCCGGTAAGCTGGTCAACGTGGTGGTAAAGTAAGTTGTATTACAATGAAGCTGACATGCTAACGACTCGATCCTTTTTAGTTTCCCACCGACAAGGTGCTGTGCAGGCACTTGTTTCCCTCGCTCTTATATATAGTGTGGTGCTGTTAAGCGGTTGTGGCTTTCACTTGCGCGGCAGTATCGAACTGCCGGCGGAACTGACCAAGGTGGCCCTTGAAGGCACCCGACCCAATGGTGAACTGGGGGTTGCGGTGCGCAATGGTTTTGCCCGTGTTGGTGGGCAGGTGGTGAACTCGGCGGCGAGCGCCAGTAGCGTGTTGGTGATCACCCAGGATGCCTCCAGTCGTCGCGTCCTGTCGGTCGACAGTATTGGCCAGGCGAATGAATATGAGCTGGATTACATGCTGGGTTTTCGGCTGGATGATCCGGACGGCACCAATCGCGTGGTGCAGCAGTCCATCAATTTGCGCCGCCAGTACCGCTTTGATCCCAACCTGACACTGTCCAAGGCGGATGAAGAGGCACGGCTGGTGCGCGAAATGCGCCAGGACGCTGTCCGCCAGATGCTGCGCCGTCTCAAGGCCGGCATCGAAAATCCTGTGCCGGAGGCGGTACCCATCGAAAATCCGCTCCCGACTGAACCCAAGGCAGATCCCAGTGCGCCTGCGTCCTGAGCAAATTCAACCCCAGCTCGAGCAGGAACTGGCGCCGGTTTACTTGATCTCCGGGGATGAACCGTTTCAGCTGGAGCAGGTCAGCAACGCGATCCGTAAGGGTGCGCAGGCGCAGGGCCATAGCGATCGGGAAATCATGTACGTGGATCGCAGTTTTGACTGGCAACAGTTAAGTGCCGCGGCCGATGCGCTTTCGCTGTTTGCCGAAAAGCGCCTGTTGGAATTGCGCCTGCCCACGGGCAAGCCGGGTGATGCGGGGGGCAAGGCCCTGGTGCGATATTGCGACAACCCGCCCACTGATACCATCTTGCTGGTGGTCGCCGGCAAGCTGGAGAAAGCGCAACAGAATACCAAGTGGTTCAAGGCGCTGGAGCAGGCCGGCGTGGTGGTGCAGGTCTGGCCGGTCGAACCGAAGCAGCTACCTGTCTGGATTAAACAACGCATGCAACTGCGGGATATGCAGCCCAGTCCCGAGGCCCTCGCCATGCTGGCCGATCGGGTGGAAGGCAACCTGCTGGCGGCGGATCAGGAACTGGAAAAGCTCCGCCTGTTGACCGGTGGCGGTAGCGTGGATGCCGAGCAGGTTGCCGCGGCCGTGTCCGACAGTGCCCGTTTCGATGTTTTTACCCTGGTAGACACGGCGCTGCTGGGTGAAGCCGAGCGGGCCGTGCGTATTTTGTATGGTCTGCGCAGTGAAGGGGTGGAGCCGGTGCTGGTGTTGTGGGCCCTGGGACGCGAACTTCGCAGCCTGACCGGCATGAGTCGCGCCCTGCAACAGGGGCAGACGATGGGCCAGGTACTGGGCCAGTACCGGGTGTGGGACAAGCGTAAACCCCCGGTGCAGGCGGCGCTGCAGCGCTATCCGCTAAAACGCTGGCAAGGCCTGTTGTGGCAGGTGGGTGAAATAGAACGGGTAATCAAGGGCCAGGCAGCGGGCAAGCCGTGGGATGAATTGTTACAATTGAGCCTGAAAATTGCTGGTGCGCCGTTATTCAAGGCGGCCAGCGCTTGAAAGAGTGAAACAGGATGGACGCTAAAGTCGACGTAAAACAGTACATGCAACAGGTGGGGCAACAGGCCCGCCAGGCCGCACGGGTGTTGGTTCGGACCCCGACCGGGCCGAAAAACAAGGCGTTGCTTGCCACGGCGGAGGCCATTGTGGCCCGCGAGGCCGAGCTGTTGGCCGAAAACCGTAAAGACATGGAGGCGGGTGCCGCCCAGGGACTGGATGCCGCCCTGCTGGATCGATTGGAATTGAATTCGCAACGCATCGCCGCCATGGCAGATGGCTTAGGTCAGATTGCGGCCTTGCCGGATCCGGTCGGGGAAATCACCGATATGAATTACCGCCCTTCGGGAATCCAGGTGGGCAAGATGCGGGTCCCGCTCGGTGTGATCGGCATTATTTATGAGTCCCGTCCCAATGTGACGGCGGATGCCGCCGCCCTGTGTCTCAAGTCGGGCAATGCGGCGATATTGCGCGGCGGCTCGGAAGCCCTGCATTCGAACCAGGCGATTGCGGATTGTATCCATGAGGGCCTGAAAGCGGCCGGCATGCCGGTTGAAGTGGTGCAGGTGGTGGAAACCACCGATCGGGCCGCGGTGGGAGAACTCATTACCATGGCGCAATATGTCGATGTGATCGTCCCACGGGGTGGCAAGGGACTCATTGAACGTATTAGTCAGGATGCGACGGTGCCAGTGATCAAACATTTGCACGGGGTTTGCCATGTTTACATCGATGACAAGGCGGATCTCGACAAAGCCATCAAGGTGGCCGTGAACGCCAAAACCCAGCGCTACGGCACCTGCAATACCATGGAAACCTTGCTGGTGAATGAGCAGGTGGCCGAGCAGGTATTGCCGCAACTGGCCAGGCTATACCAGGACAAGGGCGTGGAATTGCGGGGTGATGAGGCGACCTGTGCCATTCTCAAGGATTGTAATGCCGCCAGTGCGGGGGACTGGGATACAGAATACCTTGCGCCGATCCTGTCCATTCGCGTGGTGGAGGATCTGACCGCCGCGATCGAGCATATTCATCAGCATGGCTCCGGTCATACCGAGTCCATTATGACCGAGGATCTGCAGCGGGCCCGCCGATTTCTGGCGGAAGTGGATGCCAGTTCGGTTATGGTGAATGTTTCGACTCGTTTCGCCGACGGGTTCGAATATGGACTCGGAGCCGAAATCGGCATCAGTACCGATAAAATTCATGTTCGCGGCCCCGTCGGACTTGAAGGTCTCACTTCGCAGAAATATATCGTGTTAGGTGATGGTCATATTCGAGAGTAAGCGGTTTTACGTGGACGGTGGCCAATTAGACCACCTCGGCCAGGCGGCATGATAGGCATCTTCGGTGGGACCTTTGACCCGGTGCATTTCGGCCACCTGCGTCCCGCGCTGGAAGTGCAGCAGGTGCTGGGGCTAAATGAAGTGCGATTTATCCCTGCAGGCCAGCCGCCCCATCGTGAAATGCCCTATGCCACCTCCCCCCAGCGGCTGTCAATGTTGCGGGCCGCCATCGAGGATCAGCCCGGCTTTGTGGTTGATGAGCGGGAAATTCGGCGCGAAGGCCCTTCTTATATGGTAGATACCCTGGCTTCACTGCGTGCAGAAGTCGGCCAGGTATCGCTGTATTTGATTCTCGGTTACGACGCGTTTCTGGGATTGCCTGACTGGCATCAGTGGTCCAGGCTGATTGAATTGTCACATTTGGTCATTACCCATCGGCCGGGCTGGAACCATGATGATCTTGCCGAGGCGTTGCATAGCCTGGTGAAGCAGCACGAGATGGCATTTGAACAGTTGTCAGAACAAGCAGCGGGTGGCCTGGTGTTTGTTCCCGTGACGCAGCTTGATATCTCAGCCACAAGCATACGTGAGAAAATTCGTGCCGGGCAGGATATCCGCTATCTGTTACCGGATCCGGTTTATGAAATGATTAAAATGCAAAAGTTATACAGGTAATTTGGAAATTATGTTGAATAGAGAACAATTACGAGATCTGGTTGTCAATGCAATTGAAGATGTTAAAGGTGTTGATATACGTGTATTTGATGTGCAGGACAAATCGAGTGTTACCGATATCATGATCATCGCCAGCGGCAACACGGCTCGGCAGGTCAAGGCATTGGCGGATAATATCATCGAGAAAGCCAAGCATGCCGGAGTTCAACCCCTGGGCGTTGAAGGTGAAGTACATGGTGAATGGGCCCTGGTCGATCTGGGTGACATCGTAATTCATGTGATGCAACCGGCTGTGCGCGATTTCTATAACCTGGAAAAACTCTGGGGTGAGGATAGCCCTGCAGCGGTGCATAAGCACCAGTAAGCACATCGACGGCGATGCAAATCCATTTGATTGCGGTGGGTAACCGCATGCCAACATGGGTAGTTCAGGGTTATGATGAATTTGCCCGTCGGATGCCGTCGGAATGTCGACTGAACCTAATCGAAATTCCTCCCGCCAAACGAACCAAGGCCGCGGACATTAAACGCCTGGTCCGCCAGGAAGGCGAACGCATGTTGGAGGCTTTGCCAAAAAACGTGCTGGTGGTGGCATTGGATGTGGCCGGGCGGCAATGGCGTACCGAGGAGTTAGCACAACAACTTGGTGACTGGATGCATGAAGGTCGTGACATTGCGTTGCTGGTAGGTGGCCCTGATGGACTGGCCACGGCCTGTCGAGAAAAGGCCGAGCGTAGTTGGTCACTATCACCACTAACCTTTCCCCATCCATTGGTTCGAATCATTGTGGCGGAGCAGCTCTATCGGGCAACAACGATTTTGAAACACCACCCCTACCACAAATAGTTGCTCCTGCAAGATGTTGTTTAATGTAAATAGAATTAAAGAAGTTTGTAAAGCCGCTTAAGCGATTTATTTTATGTCAGCATCATTCGATATTTACCTGGCGTCGGCGTCACCGCGACGGCAGGAATTATTAACCCAAATCGGTGTCCGGTTTGAGTTGTTGAAGGTAACTGTCCCTGAAGTTCCAGCAGCGGGTGAGAAACCCCAGGACTTCGTACAACGTGTGGCACTTGAGAAAGCGCGTGCCGGTAAACAGTTGCTTGCATCTCATGATCCGCATCCCGTGTTAGGTGCAGATACGGCGGTGGTGGTTGATGGCTGTATTCTCGGTAAGCCTGCGAACAAGGATGATGCGCTTGCTATGTTAACCAGCCTGTCAGGACGCGAGCATCAAGTAATATCAGCGGTCGCGCTGGTAGCGGGTCATGAAGCAATCAGGACCAATACCAGTCAGGTAACTTTTGATAGTTTAAGCCGTGAACAAATCAATGCCTACTGGAGTAGTGGTGAATGTCAGGATAAAGCAGGGGCTTATGCTATACAGGGTCGGGCTGCCATGTTTATTCAAGAATTGCAGGGCAGTTATTCCGGCGTGATGGGACTGCCATTGTATGAAACAGCCGGGCTATTGACTGAATTTGGCATCAAATCATTGCCATAACTGGTATGGTTAAGGAAAGAAATGTATCGAGAGTTGTTTTCTTAATTAAGAATAATGTTAATTAAAACACAGTGATTCAGGTCACGTAACACGTATTCCTGTTGTGTGGTGATCTGGGCTTTACGCTAATTTAATTTACAAGGGCCTGGCCAATAATGAGTGAGGAGTTACTGATCAATGTTACACCGCAGGAAACGCGGGTGGCGTATGTGGAAAATGGTGTTTTACATGAAGTCCACATAGAACGCGCCCGGCGTCGCGGACTGGTTGGTAATGTTTATAAGGGGAAGGTCAGTCGTGTCTTGCCAGGGATGCAGGCCGCCTTTATTGAGATTGGGCTGGAACGCACGGCTTTTCTCCATGCCTCGGATATCGTGCAGACCGCAGCCGAAAAGCAGGAGAATGGCATTCGATCCACTGAGACCATTATGGAACTGTTGCGGGAAGGACAGGATGTTATTGTGCAGGTGGTCAAGGACCCAATGGGAACCAAAGGCGCCCGCTTAACGACCCAGGTTTCCATTCCATCACGTTACCTGGTGTATATGCCCGGCGCTGATCATATCGGGGTATCACAGAAGCTTGAGGATGAAACGGAACGTCAACGGCTGAAAGATATCATAAGCCAGTATGCCGGTGAATTCGACCCGGGTGGTTATATTATTCGAACTGTGGCGGAAGGTGTTGGTGCGGAAGCCATTTACAGCGATATGCAATTCCTGCAGAAACTCTGGAATGCAATCAAGGAACATAGTGAGACCGATGTCAGCGGCAGTTTGATCCACGAGGATTTACCGTTGGTGATGCGTACCATGCGCGACTTGAGTGGTACTGCTATCGAGAAAGTGCGGATTGACTCAAATGAAACTTTCAACAAGGTACATAAGTTTGCCAGCAAGTTCATTTCTGAACTGGTAAATTGTATTGAATACTATCCGGGTGAACGACCAATTTTTGACATTTATAGTATTGAGGATGAAATTCGCAAGGCGCTGGATCGCAAGGTAACTCTGAAGTCAGGCGGTTATCTGATTATTGACCAGACGGAAGCGATGACCACTATTGATGTCAATACCGGGGCATTTGTCGGTCACCGTAACCTGGAAGAGACAATTTTCAAGACCAACCTGGAGGCAACCCAGGCGATTGTGCGCCAGTTGCGGTTACGTAACCTTGGGGGCATTATTATCATCGATTTCATTGATATGTTGGATCCGGAGCATCGCCGCCAGGTTTTACGAGCTTTGGAGAAGAATCTGGAACGAGATCACGCCAAGACCCATATCAGCGAGGTATCCTCTCTGGGACTAGTAGAGATGACCCGCAAAAGGACGCGGGAGAGTCTGGAACATGTGCTATGTGAACCTTGTCCAACATGTAATGGGCGAGGTTCGTTAATGACGGCCGAGACTGTTTGTTATGAGATTTTTCGCGAGATTATGCGAGAGGCTCGGCAGTTCGAGGCGCAACAGTTTCTTGTGCTGGCGGCACAACCAGTTGTCGACATGCTACTGGATGAAGAATCTACCAGTGTAGCGGAGTTGGAGGAGTTTATTGGTATTCCTATCCGTTTCCAGGTTGAGTCGGAATATATCCAGGAACAGTTTGACGTTGTATTAATGTGAAACGGATCTTAGGGTCAATTCAAAATCAGACTTTTAACGTTAAAGATTAAATTATATAAGATTCCAACGGCAGTGGCATGATGACAGAAAAGTTGTCCATTCGTAAACGCATACGCCGCGTCGTTTTGTATTCTGTTGCCGCCCTGGTTGTGACTGCAGCCGTGTTGTTTTCCCTGGCACGTGTTCTGATATCTGACGTTAAGGCATACCATTTGGATATCGAACAAATTGCCAGTGCCTTCCTTGATCATCCCGTAAAAATTGAGTCAATGGACGCCCGCTTTGTTGGTATGACGCCAACACTTATTTTTAATCGAGTACGATTGCTGGATAAAACGGGCAAATCCGAGTTGGTTAGTTTTGAACAGGCGCAACTGGGTGTGGCCATCCTGACTTCATTGCGAGAGGAAAAGGTAGTACCGAAAAAGTTGATTATTGAAGGGATAAATCTGGGCATTACGCGCAAGAAAAATGGCAAGATCCGGATTCAGGGAATCGACTTTCCGCAACTTGAAAATACCGCGACACCCCTTAACGGTGGACAATCTAATGAGTTGGCTGAGTGGTTATTTCGTCGTGGTCATATAGCCCTGCGTAATAGTAGTGTGATTTGGAAGGACATGCAGCGTGGCGGTGTGACGCGTCAATTCGATAATATTAATTTAAAGTTAATAAATAATGGAGATGAGCATGTCCTGGGCGGCAAGATATCATTGCCATCGAAACTCGGTAACCAGCTTGAGTTTGTGCTGGATATTCAAGGTGATATACAACAACCCGCAAACTGGGATGGTGAGTTCTACTTGCGTGGCGATGGGATCAACCTGGCCGAATGGCAAAAAGAACTGCCAAAGAAGAAAGGCTTTGGTGTAAGTAGCGGGATTCTGGAAGTTAAGCTGTGGGGGGAGATGCAAGCAGGTCGTCTCACGCATCTTAATGGTGATGCCACAGCATATAAAGTTCTGGCCAAGGCGCCATTTGTAAGAGGAACTGTCGATTTCAGAATGCTGGGTGGTTTTTTCGATTATCGAGCAGGTGATCGGGAGCAAGTGCTGGCCATTGAAAGCTTGCAGGTTATACGCGGTAACAAAATCTGGCCGGTAAGCCGAGTCAGTCTGCGTAAGCGTATTTCTGAAGATGATGAGCCCCATGAGATCGAGTTACTGGCAGATCGGTTCCGCTTGCAGGACATTACTCAACTAATGCTGAAAACCAAGTTCTTGCCGCGATCCCAATATGAACGGTTACAGCAAATGCAACCACAGGGTGAAGTGCATCAGCTGAATTTGCGGGTAAAAACTAAAAATGATGACTTTTACGCGCCGTTTTTTCTGCAGGCCGAATTCGAACAACTTGTGACCCGACCAAGCGGCAAGTTACCCGGTCTAAATGGAGTCAATGGCACGGTATGGACGAATGCCGATCAGGGGCAACTCAATATACAATCCGGTTCCGCAAAGGTTGATGCGCCAAAACTGTTTCGTGCACCTGTCAAGTTACAGCAGTTGAGTGGAGTGCTACATTGGTACAAACAACCACAAGCCTGGCAATTTCTGGCAGATGGTATTCGTGCTGCTAATCAGGATCTGAAAACAGTCAGCAGTTTTCAGCTTGATGTTCCAACTACAGGTAATTCACCGTATCTTGATCTACAAGTCGCATTTAATGAGGGCAATGCCAGTCAGGCTAGCCCTTATTATCCTGTCCATATTATGAGTGAACCCCTGGTCAAATGGTTGGACCAGGCAATTGTGGGGGGGCATGTCACACAAGGCGGTGTTATATTTAATGGTCGATTAAGTGATTTCCCATTCAAACAGCAACAAGGTCAATTCCTGGCAGACTTTACTAGTCAAGATTTGGAACTGGCCTACTATGCAGGCTGGCCACATCTCAAAAAGGCCAATGCTATTGTCAAATTTTCATCAAAGGGTATGGCGATTGATGTAACCAGTGCCAGATTAATCAACAGCCAGGTTAGCAATGCGAATATCAGTATTACCAATTTCGCCTTACCTGAATTGAAAATCGCGGGCAAATTGAATGGTTCAGTAAATGATGTGGCGCGGTTTCTGGTTGAAAGCCCGCTGGCTTCCAATGCCGGCAAGTTTGTTAAACGGCAGCGTATAGAAGGTGCGGCCAGCACACAACTTCAGATCCATATCCCGTTATCTGAAAAAATGCGTGAGCAGGCACCAATGGGGCTTCAAGGTGAACTTAAGATCTCGAATGGGGCCTTATATTTACTCGATGAAAAACTGGATATTACAGGACTGAACGGGATTGTGCAGTTTACTGAGGCAGGAGAAACCGCGCGCGATGTTCAAGGGTTCATTCTAGGGGAGCCTGCAATCTTTAACATGACCACGGAGCACATTGATGCTGGTGCGGTGACAAATGTTACGGCAACAGCACACCTGGATACGGCCAAGCTGCTGGAAAGTTTTGGTGGAAAGGCTGGCGAACGGGTAAAAGGTATGAGTGACTGGCAGGGACTGTTGAGTCTGCCACATGGCAAAAGCAGTAAACAACGAGCACCCGTCATTACATTTTCATCTTCCTTGCAGGGTGTCACCCTGGATTTGCCG
>JAHEIJ010000218.1 GCA_024639445.1 Gammaproteobacteria bacterium | reverse complement strand
AACTGACACTATCTGTTTGGACGCCATTGTCCAGAATTAAACCGGTTAACCGGCAGGAACGCGACACCGCGCCCCCTAAGAATTCATTCTGCCCGGCACATCACCGTGTCTGGGCATATTCCACATAATTAACCAGCCGCCATTGGATGGTTACTTCCCTTAATTGCAGATTACGTGCCAACCTTCATATATTGATAAGTCCTTGATTTATAGTATTAGACTTTCCTGATATGCCCAATTACGCATTATTCATGCACTGCTTTTTCGCAAAACAGGGTATTTCGCACCATGATGGGGCGCAGTCAGATCAGACTGTCAGGTTAATTTGGCCGCGGTTTCCATCGCTAAATGTTGCACCGTAAAGGCCTTGAGATAACCGAGGGGATCGGTCGAATCATAATGCTGGGCATCAAAAAACTGATCCGGCCCCATGGGGATCGGCTGGGTTGCGTCAGACAGGCTCCACGATTCAGCATGTGCCCCTTCCGGCTTATGGTCAATAGTAGGAACTGACATGCCCAATGCATTGGCGGCTTCCCGATAAATATCCGGACGATAAATTCGGCTCGCCAATGCCTGAATATCGGTGAGTTGATCGATTTGTCCCCAGCGATACATCTGGGTGATGATCCATTCCGCATGGGAACGCCAGGGGAAATTGGCCGCATAACGATGGAAAACACTGAAGTCATCCAACTGCACGGGTTGATCACCTTGACTGTAATTCATCGTACCCGTCAGGGAGGGTGCAATATCTTCAGTCGGGGTATTGATGTATTGATCACTGGCTAGTAGTTGAATGAGCTCCTGACGATTTTCAGGTTGTTCGATCCAGGCACAGGCTTCGAGCAAGGCCATGATCAATGCCTGATGGGTATTGGGATGTTTCTCGGCCCAGCTTAGCTTGACCCCCAATACCTTTTCAGGACTGTTGTTCCAGATTTCATAGCCGCTAATCAGGATTCGACCTGTCCCCATGCGTACCGCGCGCGTATTCCAGGGTTCACCCACACAAAACCCGTCAATCTTGCCAGACTCGAGGTTTGCCGCCATATAGGGTGGCGGGATGACGATAAGTCGCACATCATGGTCAGGATCAATCCCGGCTGATGCCATCCAGTAACGCAACTGGTAATTATGACTGGAAACCGGAAAGACCGTGGCAAACGTCAGCGATGGCTGTCCGGCCTGCCTGTTTTCATCAATGACTTGCTTTAATGCACGTGCCGTGATTGGTGAGGTCGCCATGGCCTCCGGATCTGCCCGACGCATACGCTCATAAAGTGAATTGGAAACCGTAATGGCATTGCCGTTTAACCCGAGGCTAAAAGCAGTAATGGTTGGCTGTTTCACGACACAGGAACCCAGCGTCGCCGCAATTGGCATGGGTGCGAGCATCTGCGCGCCATCCAATGCATTAAGTGCGACCTTGTCACGAATATTGGCCCAGGAGGCCTCTCGTGCCAGGGTGACATCGAGACCGTGCCGTTTGAAAAAACCTTTCTCCGCAGCGATGGCAAGGGGGGCGCAATCCGTAAGCGGAATAAACCCAAGTGTGAGCCGGGATTTTTCCAGTCCATCACCCTCACTCCACACATGGGTATCGTTGCGGCCTGTATCACCCATTCTGTCTGCTCTCAGTCATGCTTGCCTCATGTAAAACAACACAATTGCATCTATACAAAACCACCACGGTAACTCAGTATAGATTAAATAAAGCCGTCCCTGGCGTGAACTCCCATCCTGTCAAGCTGCCTGGGCGGCTGCGGTTTTCATCGTGGTCGAAACCAGGGTATAGGTATCTACCCACGCCTCTTTTACCTCAGGGGTAAACCCGTCACCCAGTCCCTGTTGCAGAGTCCATAACAGGGCTTCACCCACAGTGTCATAATCTTCATCCTTGACCCCATAGGTCACATGCCGACGTCCCATATCCTGCACTGCCGGTACGATTGTCTCGAGTTTATCCAGGCTGTTGACCGCCGTGTTCAGCATGGCCATCAGTTTACGACCCTGTTCTGTCATGTCTGATTTAAACATGCTCTTGAGTTCAGGGTTCAATTCAAATAACTTGCCATAAAATAATTCGGCTGCCTGTTCAGAAATGGGTGCCACATTAGCCCAACTGGATTTTACGAGTTTAATTTTTTCTGGTGTCATTTCATTCTCTCCAAGATAAATATAACGTTATTGACTTGCGGCCACCATGTAATCCACCGCCGCTTTTACTTCGGAATCACTCAGCGCGTCATTGCCACCGCGGGCAGGCATTTCGGTCCCGGCGGGTCCCATAAAGCCGTTCAGTGCATGTTGATAAAGCGTGGCTTTACCTTGCGCAATGCGAGCTTGCCAGGCATCCCGGTTACCAATCCTGGGTGCCCCGGCCAGGCCGGTGGCATGACAAACCTGGCAAGAACCCAGCCAGACGCTTCTCCCCTGTTGTAAGCCGGGATCGGTAAACTCCGGAAAGGAGACTGTGGTAACCGATTGCTCTGCAGGTTTACCACAGGCACCAAGTATGAAAATAAGAGCTGGAATAACAATGCCGCGCGGGTAACTCATGGATCAGCTCTCTACCGGGATGCGAATCACCACGCCGCCCATGATTTCACCCATTTTAAAGTCACTACGCGGGCTATCTTTGTGGTCGTTATGGCAGGAGATACACGCCTTGGCCACAGCAGTATCCGGGTAGATGGCCGTGAAGTAATTGCTATCACCCAGGGTCTCTTCGGCGTAATAGTTCTTGCCCGGATTATCGGCAATATATTTCAGCCCGGTCTTTTCCACTTCGGTTTTGGGACTGTTTTGCTTGTTTACCGGCCAGAGTGATAGCAGGGAGTAACTGAAATTGGCGCCTTTCTCTGCAACCATTTCAGCACCATAACGAAACATCTGCGCAGGTAATACCAGGGCCTTGTCATCCTTCCAGTGTTCACTGGCCTTGATAACTTTCTCTTCCACTGCCAGGCGATTTACGATCATACGGGTATAGACCGTCCGATCGGATTCCATCACCATGTGCAGTGCGTCTGCCATCTGTTTGGGCTCAATACCCGTTGTCCTGGTTTCACCACAGGCACCCAGTAGCAGTGCTGAAGAAGCCAGACCCATAACCGCAATCATGTTTTTAAATTTCACTGTATTATCTCCTGTTGTAAAAAAATCTAATTTTAAAAATTAATCATCGAAAGAAATTTTAAGCTTCATGTCATCCACTATCCTCCCCTGCCGACTTTGGACGTTTCTTCAGTGAACGACGTTCTGTCATATCAAGACTTTCAATATGTAAAGCAGGTTTTCCGTTGAAATTACCTTGCACCAGATCGGTATCAGCCAATGCATCAATCGAAAATTTCAGGCCATGACATTGCATGCAAACACCACGCAACATCTTTTCATTCGGCCGTAGATTGTCATTCTGGTTGTGCTGGATCAAAACCCGTGTCTTGTCACCGTGTTGCTCAAGTATCCTTGGCATGTGGCAGGTGGCACAGGACACACCGGTCGCGGTTTTGTTTTCATCATCTAGTTCAACGCGCCATAAGCTGTAATGGGGTGATGCCTTGTAAGCCTGGCTATGTCTATCATCATGGCAACCCAGGCAGGCTTCTACCGCAGCGTGCTGTGTATTGAATTCATGGGATACATGACAACTGATACAGGTGACGGCCTTGTTTTGTGCCTGCTTGTGCATCGGCTGCCGTGCCTGGGCAGGTGTCATGGGAGAAAGTTGTTGCGCCAGGCGCATGCCGTGTTTACCGCCCAGAAACCCCTCGCCTTCATCCTGATGACAGCTCATACATGCTGTGTGATCAGGTTTTTCAATCCAGCCTACTTTTTCCTCACTATCACCGGCATGACAGGCACTGCAATTCACCCCCGCTTGAGCATGAGTCGTTTCATACCACTGATGGTTGATATCGACATCCTGTCGATATCCCTGCGGTGCATCCCTTTCCTCTAGCGCAAGCCGGCGCAGGGGATATTTGTCGAGCGGATAACTGTCCAGTAGCTCCAGGCTGGCCCGCAAATTACGCGCGGCCACTCGCGGTTGGGATAACACATCCGCTTCATGCAGATGCTTGAGCAAAAAGTCTTCATACAAACCGCGGTTATCATGAAAATTATGACAACCGGCGCTGGCGCAGGTATCAAAACCCATGCCTTCATGACTCGGACGATCCTCTGCAATATCGAGATGACAGTGCATGCAAACATCCTCCGGCACAGTCACCGCCATCGTAGTGGTGATTTCAGGCTGGTGCTCCACGTGACACGTTACGCACACACGGGCATCCAGCCTGGCGAGCCGATCGGCATTGCGCGGATCGGTAAACTTGGAACGGGGATGTGAATCATTTGCTGTCTTAAGTTCAGCACCATGACAATTTGTGCACGCCTCCTGCAGCACCTCACCCCCGCCAAAGGATTCGCTATGGCAGGCGCTACAGGCCATTT
>JAHEIJ010000217.1 GCA_024639445.1 Gammaproteobacteria bacterium | reverse complement strand
AAGTTAATTGCTCTCTGAGCCGGTTTATGCGGTTTATTCAACCATAGGCCGCGACCAGTCAGCCAGTGAATTTGCCGCTTCGCACGCGCTCAACCTCCATCATTTCGAGTTCGCGTGAGCCCGATACGATGATGTTCTCATCAAGAGCGAAATCCAGTGACGGGTCATGACGCTCGCAGGGCACCGCGTTCAGGATCGCCTTGATGGCGTTCAGCCTGGCCAGATGCTTGTCGTTGGAACGTACCACCGTCCATGGCGCGTCGATCGTATGGGTGCGTTTCAGCATTTCATACTTCACGTTGGTGAAATCATCCCAGCGGTCCTGCGCCTGCAGGTCGACCTCGCTGAGTTTCCACTGACGCAGTGGATCCGTCTTGCGTCGCTCGAACCGGCGTGCCTGCTCCTCCTTGGTGACACTGAAATAGAGTTTCACCAGGATGGTGTCCTGCCGGACCAGGTCACGCTCGAAGCCCACAACGCCGCGCATGAAATCGTAGTATTCCTTTTCGCTGCAGTAATTGAACACACGCTCGACCATGGCCCGGTTGTACCAGCTGCGGTCGAACAGCACGGTCTCGCCGGCGCGCGGAAACGTTGACACGTACTTCTGGTAGTACCACTGGGTTTTCTGTTCCTCGGTCGGCTTGCCGAGCGCCACCACGCGGTAGTGCTTCTCGTTCATGTAGCGGGTGACCCGGCGAATGGTGCCGCCTTTGCCCGCCGCATCGCGGCCTTCGAACAGGATGATCATGCGCCGCTGTCTTTCCTCGAGGAACTGCTGGAGCTTCAGCAACTCTGCCTGGAACGGCTTGAGTTCCTCTTCGCGGCGGTAGCGTTTGATTGCCTTTTTCTGTCGTGCCTTCAGGGTGGCATTCTCGCTTGCCAGCACTTCGTGTTCCTGCACATAATCCTTCAGACTCAACGTCTTACCGTCCACCTCGATTTGTTCGGGATTCACTTCATCGGCCACAGTCATCTACTCCTGAAATCAGTTCTGTTAATGGTTCAATGTCACCAGGCAAGGCGAACACCTTTTCTACAGGCCGGCGGCAAAACACAAAAATAGCGCATTCCAGTCCATTAGGTATTGATCCTGCTCAAAATAAAGGCACTAAGCCCGTGATTAGCGAGGCTTTTGCAGGAATCCGGAAGCACAGGATCAGCTTGAGCAACCCCGATTATTTATAACCCGTATGCATTGAATTAAAATACAATCCTGTCGAGCCACTGAGTTGTTGAATAATGCCCAAAGCGATCATCGTATGTGGAACACCTGGTTCAGGTAAAACGACATATGCAAAACAATTGGCCAATAATAGCGCAGTGACCATACTGGATATCGATACCGTAACCGAGCGACTGGTTAAGCTTGGACTGTTCGAATCCGGCCACAGCCCGGATGACCGGGATTCTGAATATTTTAAGCGTACATATCGCGAACCCATCTACCAGGCTCTATTTGATATTGCGCGTGAAAACCTTCCTTATCATGATGTTGTGATAACCGGGCCATTTACAAAAGAAATCCAGGACCCACTCTGGCCTGCGAAGCTGTCCAGTGTCTTAGGCAGCCCGGTAGAAGTCCACTACGTACAATGCCCTCACGAAATACGCCGACAAAGGCTTGCCGTGCGTGGTGATGCACGTGACCGGGCAAAACTCGAGGACTGGAGTCGTTATATTGAATACTATGGAGAAGAGCACCCGCCTGTGTTTGAGCATGTGCTTGTTGATGGTGCTTATACAAGCGATGTTTGAAATAGGAAATAAAAAGGGAAATTAAAAAGAATTAAAAGTGTCCGTTAAACTGGGAGAGGTTCATTCTGACGCGAATGGCACTTACTTAAGCATCAAAAAGATCAAAGTAGCGTCTTTGCGAGGAGCGACAGCGACGCGGCAATCCTGTTGTGGTGAACGATTCAGGAGATTACAACACATCCGTGTAATTTGCCCCTTAGGGGCCGCACTTCGTGCGTTAATTTTTCTCCGGGAATGTCATGCTTCGTGCCTAGCAAAGACGGCAGAAAGATTATTTTGATTCAGTAAGTGCCATTCCATTCTGACACCACTTAACAATCCCGGTTACTGCTGAGGTATTTGTTACAATCAAAACGACATGTCGACTAACAACTACTCAGCAGGCAGCGGGGAACAGGGAAAATGGATGCCACGGGCGCTTCGCTGGATTGCAATACTGGGGCTCATTACAGCGGGAGTTTGGTACATGATCTCAATGCCCGGTAAATCCTGGTCGCAACCGGTACCGTCCCTGTCTGCCGAAGAGCAACTGATCCATGACAACCTGAGGCGTCATGTCGAGATGCTGGCTGAGCAGATTGGCGAGCGCAATGTCTGGCACGCCGATGCGCTGGTGGCCGCCGCTTCGTATATTCGCAATAGCCTGGAAGACCTCGGCTACCAGGTACATATCCAGGCCTTTGAGAGCGAAGGCCAGACGGTTCAGAACATCGAGGTCGAGTTGCCGGGCGCGACTGCACCGCAGGAAATTGCGATTGTGGGGGCTCATTATGATTCGGTACCTGATGGGCCGGGAGCCAACGACAACGCCTCGGGCATCGCCGCCTTGCTCGAGATCGCACGCCTGCTCGCTGGTAAAACTCATGCGCGCACGCTGCGCCTGGTGGCCTTTGTCAATGAAGAGCAGCCGTTCTCCGGCAGTGAACAGATGGGAAGTCGGGTGTATGCTGAGCGCTCGCGTCAGCGCAACGAACAGATCAAGGCCATGGTTTCACTGGAGACGATAGGCTTTTATACCAACCAAGCCGCCAGTCAGCACTATCCATTTCCGTTCAGTTACTTTTATCCTGATACCGGCAATTTCATCGGCTTTGTTGGTAACCTGTCTTCCTGGCGCCTGGTGCGACAGGCCGTTGGAACATTCCGTGCATCGACCGCGTTCCCCTCGGAAGGTGTCGCCGCCCCGGGCCGCATCAGGGGAGTGGGCTGGTCTGACCACGCATCCTTCTGGCAGGTCGGCTACCCGGCTATCATGATTACAGACACGGCTTTTTTTCGTTACCAGCACTACCACAAGGAAACGGATACACCGGAAAAACTTGATTACCAGAGCCTGGCACGGGTCACCCGGGGCCTGGTTGACGTTGCCGCCGGGTTGGCTGGAAATTGAAGGTTTCGGCGTGATTTCCAAAGGATCTTGCCTCCCTTTTTAACATGGAAATGTGAGCCTGTTACTCGACCCTGGGTAATGATCTTTCCGTTGCCAGTTCCAGTGAAAAATACTCGGCGTTATCGAATTTAAAGATTTTCGCAATGATATTGCTGGGAAATGACTGCACCAGGGTGTTGTTCTGTCTGACGGCGGAATTGAACTCCGAACGTGCTTGCTGAATCTCGTTTTCCACGTCGGTCAGGCTGTGCTGCAGAGCGAGGAAGTTCTGGTTGGCCTTGAGATCCGGGTAGGCTTCCGCCACGGCGAGGAGTCCCTGCAGGGAGTGCGAGATGGCGCTTTCTTCCTGGGTACGTTCACCAACACCCGACGCACCGTGACGTGCTTGCGCAGTTTCCTGCATGATGTCGGCTTCGTGTGCGCTATAGAGTTTTACCGCGCTGATGAGGTTCGGGATGAGATTGAAGCGGCGTTTCAACGCGATATCGATGCCGCTCCAGCGTTCCTCGATCATATTGCGGTACTTAATAAAGCGGTTGTAGGTACTTACGGTGACAACCACTAAAAAGATACTGCCAAAAACATAAACTGGAAAATATTCTGATTCCATCGAATGACTCATTATCGTTTTTAATGGATCAATAACTGACGTGCTCTACCATGGCGCAACATCAAGCCATGTTCAGAACATCAGATTGTAATTTATTCGTTCGATGTGCTCAAACACAGCGCTTTCAGATGGATTAACCTTTGTTAACACTACTACGCTGGGTGGGTGGTCCATTGCAATTACCTGCCACAGACCATGTCTGATGTAACCTTGTATTGCTTGAATTCAAGTGGAGCAGATTTGAACAGCCGAAGTCTGGTCAGTAGGATGAAATACATGGATGTATTTCATAATCCAGTGACTTAAGACACTGGATGCCTGCCTGCGCAGGCAAGACGAGCTTGTTTCGTTAAATCATGTCATTTCTGGATCTTAAATTATTTTTGTTATGAAATTCCAGGTCCGTTATCAGTTCATAATATTGGAAACGCAGTAATGATCGAATTCAATGTAAAATTTTTAATGCTTAAATGGGACTATTAGCAGTGGCTCAGGCTCCTTGAAATAATTAAAAGGATCGGTGAACCATCAGATGCACTACCCGGTGCAATGCCTGGCAGGAATATCTGATTTACCACCAGTCCCTTTCTCTCCTGTATTCCCCACTTAGAGTGGGTTGGTCAGTGTGACAGGAACGGGCATAATCCAGGTACTTCACATTGCGATCCATATTTTCGTTGAAATCAATTTCCTTTAAAAACAGTTACTTCGATCTTGGTCGAGGTTTTTA
>JAHEIJ010000022.1 GCA_024639445.1 Gammaproteobacteria bacterium | reverse complement strand
GCCATGGTTGTTTGGTCTTGGTTTAATCATGCTGGTCGCGGTGTTGGCATTTGGTGATGTGGGTAAAGGGGCTCAGCGCTGGCTGGATCTGGGATTATTTCGTTTTCAGCCTTCTGAAATCATGAAAATTGCGGTGCCCATGATGATAGCCTGGTACCTGGCGGAAGCCGCTCTGCCGCCCGTTCGCCTGCGACTGCTAATGGCGATCATCATATTAATTGTGCCAACCCTGCTGGTCGCCAAGCAGCCGGATCTCGGTACAGCCCTGTTGATCGCCAGTTCCGGCATATTCGTGCTGCTATTGGCGGGCATGCGCTGGAGTATTGTATTCGCGGTATTGATATTGCTGGCCGCCTCCACCCCGCTAGCATGGAACTATCTTCTGCACGATTACCAGCGGCAACGCGTCCTGACCTTTCTCACTCCGGAAAATGATCCCCTTGGCGCGGGTTACCACATTATTCAATCCACAATTGCCATCGGCTCGGGCGGGTCTTACGGCAAGGGTTGGCTTAACGGCACGCAATCACACCTCGACTTCCTGCCGGAGCGTTCCACCGACTTTGTGTTTGCCGTCTTCTCGGAGGAATTCGGCTTTCTCGGTATCTTACTGTTACTGGGGCTATATACCTTCATTATTGCCCGGGGGCTGTATATTGCTGCCCAGGCCCAGGACACCTATTGCCGCCTTTTGGCGGGAAGTATTACCCTGACTTTTTTTGTCTATGTGTTTGTCAATATCGGCATGGTCTCGGGCTTACTCCCGGTGGTCGGTGTACCGCTACCCCTGGTCAGTTATGGCGGTACTTCGATAGTGACCCTGATGGCGGCATTCGGTATCCTTATGTCCATACAAACACATCGTAAACTGATCCCAACCTGATACTCTGCTCCTGTTGTTACTTATGATTAGACGTTTTATTTCCCTGTTGGCCCTGCTCGTCCTCGTGAACCAAGCCATTGCCGGTACCCGGCTGTTGTCCGACTCCAAGGCAGTCCGCAATTTCATCAACGAGATGGTTGAACAACATGCCTTCAATACAGATGAATTACAAACCGTGTTTGATCAGGCGAATTTGCATCAGAGTATTCTCGACGCGATTTCCCGTCCGGCGGAAAGCAAACCCTGGTATGAATATCGACCCATCTTTGTGACGACTGATCGCAGTAAAGGCGGAGCGCGCTTCTGGCAAGAGCACGCCAGCACACTGCAGAAGGCGAGCAATGTCTATGGTGTCCCCCAGGAAATCATGGTTGCTATCATCGGCGTGGAAACCCGTTATGGTCGCCATACCGGTCGTTACCCGGTACTGGATGCCTTATCGACCCTGGCCTTTGCTTATCCGCCACGTAGCAGTTTCTTTCGCAAGGAATTGAAAGAATATCTGCTCATGACCCGGGAAGAAGGACTTCCGCCTGGCAAACAAATGGGCTCGTATGCCGGCGCCATGGGTATGCCCCAGTTCATACCCAGCAGTTTCCGCCATTACGCGGTGGATTTTGACAATGATGGCAAACGTGATCTCTGGACCAGCCCGGCTGATGCAATTGGCAGCGTGGGGAATTATTTCAAACAACATCGCTGGAAAACCGGACAACCCATTGCCAACCCGGTAAAAGTACACGGTAGCCGTTACCAGGCACTGATTGATGACGACCTCAAGCCCCGCTATACCCCGCAGGAATTGATGGACAACGGTGTAATCCTGCCACAAGGCTTACCGGCGGATTTAAAAGGTGTGTTGATAAAACTCGACAGCCCCAACGGCCCGGAATACTGGGTAGGCTGGCATAACTTTTATGTTATCAGCCGCTATAATCATAGTGCGTTGTACTCAATGGCGGTTTATCAGTTAAGCCAGCAGATTAAGCAACAATCCACGGGATTGGTTGCCAGCGAGACCAAAGAACCATAATGCAAACAAGCAGAAGCGGCTACTACACATTCCTGGCTCTTACTTTGGTGCTGGCAGGCTGTAGCACTTCTTCTTCTCGTTATAGCCATAAACACGATAGCGCACCCGATCAGGACATTGATGCCAGCAGAATTCCTGATGCCGTCCCGCGTCACGAGTCGCGCAGCAAATATGGTAATCCTGACTCTTATGTGGTGAACGGTCGCCGCTACTATGTCATGGACGATGCCCACGGTTATGTGGAACGTGGCATCGCTTCCTGGTATGGCAAAAAATTCCACGGTCACCGTACCTCCAGCGGCGAACCCTATGACATGTACGCCATGACCGCCGCACACAAACAACTACCGTTGCCTACCTATGTACGAGTCACCAACCTGGAAAATCGCCGTAGCGTGGTGGTGCGTGTCAATGACCGGGGACCCTTTCATGCCAATCGTGTTATCGATTTGTCCTATGCGGCAGCCAAAAAACTCGGCATTAGCGCCAAGGGCACCGGTATGGTGGAGGTGCGCAACATTCAACCGGGAGAAAAGCAGCCAGCCGTCAGAAAGTCGCCAACCCGCTCACAACCGCAACAGACTGAATTTCAGTTGTACCTGCAAGTAGGGGCATTTGTCAGTCGGCATAATGCCGAGCAATTGCAGCAAAAACTGCGCAATCAATTCACCCAACTAAACGTCCATTCCGGTTACAACGCCGAGAACAATATCTATCGCGTGCGTATTGGTCCCCTCGCCAGCGTGGCGGAAGCGGACCGTCTGGCAGACGCCCTCAGCCGCCAGGGTTTTGCTCCCCCTCATATCGTCGTCGACTGATTCTCACAATTTGATCCACTGCTAGGTTTTCCCATCGGCTATGGGTAAAATACCCGTTTGCCTCAAACCAAGACCCGATATTTGCTATGCGTTCATCTTTGACACTTACACTGCTATTTTTGCTCCTTAATTCATTCGCAGTTGCCACTCCTGCAATTGTGCCGGCACCGCCGAGCCTCTCAGCCAAAGCCTGGTTATTGATCGACCACAATAGTGGACGCGTTTTGGTGGAGCATAACAGCCATCAACGTGTTGAACCGGCAAGTTTGACCAAGATGATGACAGCCTACGTCGTGTTGTACGCAATGCGCAATGGCGGTATCAGCGCTGAAGATATGGTGCGCGTCAGTGAGAAAGCCTGGCGCATGAAAGGCTCACGCATGTTCATTGAGGTTAATAGCCTGGTCAGTGTGGATGAATTACTCAAAGGTATGATCATCCAGTCGGGTAACGACGCCAGCGTCGCATTAGCTGAACACGTGGCAGGCAATGAAGGCGCCTTCGTTGATTTGATGAACCAACATGCCCGCAGTCTGGGAATGGCGGAAACCAACTTCACCAATAGCACTGGATGGCCGGACGCTGAACACTACACAACACCACATGATCTCGCGATCCTGTCACGTGCGTTGATACGTGATTTTCCCGATCACTATACCTGGCATCGAATCAAGGAATACACCTATAACAATATCCGTCAGTTCAATCGCAACCGCTTGTTATGGTTGGATGACAAAGTCGACGGCATCAAAACAGGTCATACCGAATCAGCGGGCTATTGCCTGGTTGCATCTGCCAAGAAAGATGACATGCGCCTTATTTCGGTTATTTTAGGAACCGATTCAGACAATGCCCGTGCCTCGAATAGCCGTAAGTTGCTGAACTATGGTTTTCGTTTTTATGAGACATTTCTATTGCATCGTGCCAATGAACCGCTGGAGAACATGCGTATCTGGAAGGGTGAAAATGAAACAGTCCCACTCGGACTGCAGGAGGATCTCTACATCACTATTCCACACGGTCAACGCAAAAAAGTTACAGCTAATATGACTGTTGAGGCAATGTTGGTTGCCCCGGCAAAAAAGGGACAAACCTATGGCAGCGTAAATGTTATGCTTGGTGAAGAAAAACTCAGCCAACAGTCTTTGGTCGCATTAGAAGATGTTCCCGAGGGTGGACTATGGCGAAAAATGGTTGATAACATCAAACTAATGTTCAACTAGATTTTTTTGCCGCAGACTTTTTTAACGCTACATACGAGTTAATTATGGCCCCAGCCACTGTATATCTAAATGGTGATTACCTGCCGCTGGAGCAGGCCTGTGTGCCTGTGCTGGATCGCGGCTTTATCTTTGGTGATGGCGTGTATGAAGTTATCCCAGTTTATGGCCGCAAGGCATTTCGCCTTGAGCATCACCTGCAGCGATTAAAAAACAGTATGCAAGCCGTACGACTCAATAACCCGCATACTGATGAAGAATGGTCAGAAATTATAAATAATGTGGTTGAACGTAATGATGGTGGTGATCAATCCATTTATCTGCAGATCACCCGCGGGGTTGCCAACCGTGACCATCGTTTCCCTGGCGATGCGGTTCCCACGGTATTCGTTATGAGTAACCTGTTTGTAATGGTCCCCACCGAGCAACTCGAACATGGTGTCAGTGCCATTACTCTTGATGATATCCGCTGGCAATATTGCAGCATTAAGAGCATTGCTTTGTTACCCAATATCCTGCTACGACAACAGGCTGTTGAGCAAGGGGCCGCGGAAGCGATCTTGCTACGCGGTAATGAAGTAACCGAAGGTGCAGCCAGCAATGTGTTTATTGTTAAAGACGGGGTTATCATCACGCCGCCTAAGACAGACTGTCTATTACCCGGTATTACGCGCGATCTTATAGTGGAACAGGCCCATGAACATGCTATGCCGGTTGAGGAAGCCATCATCAAACAACAGGAGTTGCTGGCTGCCGACGAAATCTGGCTGACAAGTTCGACCAAGGAAATCCTGCCGGTAACCCGACTTAACGACCAAAATGTTGGCACAGGTATACCAGGACCGGTATGGAAACAGATGTATGGTCTGTACCAGGATTATAAACAGACCCTGCGTGAAGCCGATTGAGCCCCTTATTCCCTTAGCACAAGATATGTCCATCAGATGAATGAAGAAAGCCTGCTGACATTCCCCTGTGAATTTCCTATCAAAATCATGGGCCGCGCCAGTGAGAACTTCGAGGCTGATGTGGTCGCAATTGTACGCAAACATGCGCCGGATTTATCCGAAGCCACCATTACCAACCGTCCCAGCCGTAAAGGTAAATATATTGCAATTACCGTGACAGTAAATGCCACCAGTAAGGAGCAACTCGATAATATCTACCTGGAACTTAATGGCCACAAGTCAGTGGTAATGACTCTCTGAATACCACGTAAATCTATTTATTCATAGGTCCACCCGCTACTGACAAGACTTACGGACTGCTTCTAGAATAAACCGTCTTTCTGCCGCATTTCGTTTCTGGGGTACCTGACAAGAACAATGATACGGTGCCAGACAGCATTAATTGAAAACTCTGTAAACTCAATTTTATTGAAAGCCTGGCTTGATCCCTCTTCCACCTTGATTCCCATGCGAGTCAGGTTCATAGGAACATGATCCAAGCGGATCATACACTCTGGTTGCGCCAGTATTTCCAGGACTCGAGCCAGACGACCGTCTTGCGCCTCAAGTTGACCATTTTGAACGTCGCTCTCGTCCTGCATGGTTGAGGCATCAGCAGATGTTGCACAACTGGTAATTGCATCCGAACGGATTGATAATATCAAATCGGTTAGCTCCTGCCCCCATGCCTGGTTTGCCTTATACCTTCTATCCAATACCTTCCTGTATTCATCAGTGCCGGCTTCACGCACATGATTCGCCATTACGGACTCAAAGATGTTTGATATGAGCGCATCAAAAATACACTGCTTCAGAGAACTACGAACTTCTTTTTCTGTAGCGGCCGGTGACATAATACTATGTGCAGAAAAATTAACCGAAACCTGGGGTACATCCTTTTTAACAACTTCACCCTCCAGCCCTATCCCGAATCCTGTGCGTTCTTCTTTTTCCATACACATTAGCGCATAGCATTCATCGACATTCACATTCATGGGTTCATCAAAAAATGCTCTCACTGCTTCGCTCTGACTGAAAATTTTTTGTATATCGCCAGCGGTTGCAAATATCGCATTCACAAGCGGGTCAGTAGCAAAGGATTTCCTGTTACATTCGACAGGACCAGGGATTTTCTCGACCAGCAAATCAATATAATTCAGAACCTCATCCACTGCCTGCCAGAGCTTCTTTTTATAACCGATGACAACCCGCATAGTAGGATCAATGCCGTCAACCAGATGCTCAATGGCCGCATCTACCGTTGCGGTCTTTTTTCGCTCCTGTGCTTTTTCAGCCTTTCTTTTACCAAGCTGTGAGCGAAGCCCGAATAGCAAGTATTTAAATCTGCTTCTCATGGATATCTATGTCGGGAATTTAGTCTCATAATGATTTATAAGCGAGTGATCTATAAAGGAAAGATTCACAATAATACTAGGTTAATGTGCCGAATTCGTACAGGTAAGAATCTGAATTTATAAATGTAACTCACACTGACTATTTACATATTCGCTTTCAAGATAAACCATCATATATGTTGGAAGTGATTGAAAGCTTCGTTACTATTAACTTGGTCACAGAAAATTCATTGTTCTTTCAAGACTACTCGCAAGGAGAAAAAAGTGAGCGAAACACTTATGATTTTACCGGCAAAAGAAGCATCTGCAATCCGTCTTGTTCGAGTCCCCAACGATTATGAAGAGCACGAAGTATTTCGGCATGTCACTGGTATTATCGCCAGCGTCGAAGAAGACAATCCGGCTTACACCTGGGATGATATAAGAAATGAACTTGAAGACCATGGCTTTGAGCCACTAACGTTTGTTCTTGGACCTGAGTTGGACTAAGCATGTAATAAGAAATATTGACATTCATGGAGGAGACATTAGTCACGTTTCGGATATAAATTAAATATCAGGCACACATCTATCGTATATATTTATTAAGGATATCAGTATCAAATGATTGGATACAGACCATGGATATCGGTAGAAAGTATCTGTTCGAACACTGCGAATGTTTAGGACCTGAGCGGAAATATAATCTAGTGATTCCCTCGGGTATTTGGTCGGTCGATAAATCCAAATCGCCAGTCAAAGTATACTTGGGCTTTCGTATCAGGGAAGTGGATAAGACTGCCTTCGAACAATTCAAGTCGGAAAGAAAAGCGGTTCCTGTTTAATCTTTATACGACGAGGGGGCAACCTCAGAATACACTTCCGCCCCCTGTGCCTAAAAGCAATGCGTGAATCCTTATCTAGTTATTCTTGGCTCCCTGGTCAATCCAGGTCTTAATCACTGCGATTTGATCATCGCTGAGCGGTGCCATGCGCTTGGAGGCAACTGTGTCTTTATGATGCGGCGGCATCTGGATTTTCGGATCAGCCTTGTGACCGACCAGGCGGTAGAGCGTGCTTGATTCACTGTCTCCGGGAACCACCACTTGACCAAATTTCGTGCCTTGCATCAAATCATCATACGTGATCAGGATCAGTCCACTTTCTTCGGAACCTTCACCCTTACCATCATGGCATTCCAGACAGTTGGCACTGATGATAGGTTTCACATCTTTATTAAAGCTGGTTTCCTTGCTGCAACCAGATACAACCGCAAGTGTTGCAACAGAAATGGCGATAGTAAGTAGATTTAACCGCATAGTTTCCTCCCAAAAAAACTGTTTATCAATTAAAACATATATCAAGACAACACATATGGCCAGCGTCTAAAACGCCAGGAATTCCTTTATAATAACCACTTCGTTTCGTTAATTGATCCTTATCATTGAAAGAATGGGAAATTCGATGGTTTTGTTCAAATATCACTCATCCTCAAACAAGCGACCTGTCTGCTTCTTGACCCATTTTGAACCGTTCCGGTGGTTATCCACGCTAAGTATCCTAAATGAAAAAGTAAGGTGGATAAACCAAATCTTGCGCCTGGCGTAAATTAAACCCGTGGAGGCTAAACGAGGCTACCATCCTCAATTCGCCTGACCTTGAGACACTTGCCTACAACAGACGGAACCCTTTGCGCGACATTCTCCACGCTTAGCCGGCAAAAAAACAGTACAATATTCAATTTGTACCAATGGCCCCAACCCCATGCCGCAACCGTTTCAGCCGCTCATCATTCGTAACCTCGGTCAACGCGATTATGTCCCGGTCTGGCATAAAATGCAGGCCTTTACCGCCGCACGCAACCTGGACACACCCGATGAGATATGGGTAGTCGAGCACCCACCCGTGTACACCCTTGGCCTGAATGGTAAGGCGGAACACCTTTTGAATCCGGGTGACATCCCGGTAATCAAGGTCGACCGTGGCGGCCAGGTGACCTATCACGGCCCCGGCCAACTTGTGGTGTATACCTTATTAGACATTCAACGCCGTCATCTCGGGGTAAAAGAGCTGGTACGTTTTATTGAACAAGCCATTATCGCTTTGCTGGCCGAATACGGCATCCAGGCGCAAGGCCGGGAGGATGCCCCGGGAGTTTATGTCGCGGGAGCGAAAATTGCCGCGCTGGGACTCAGGATCAAAAAAGGCCGGACTTACCACGGTCTGGCCCTGAATATCCGTATGGATCTGGGGCCCTTCTCTCACATTAACCCTTGCGGATATGTGGGAATGACGGTGACCCAGACCCGGGATCTTGGCATTCGCGCCAGTCTGCCGGAACTCCGCGATCGCCTGCTAGAGCATCTCAGAACCATTCTGGGCTACAATGTCGCCCCGATTTCTTCCACAGATCAGACAGCATGAGCAAACCCATCGACGCCAATGACGAAGTCCTGCCCAGCCCGGCAAACCCGTTGAAAGGCGAATCAAAAACCGCGCGCATCCCCATCAAGGTGGTCCAGCCGGACAAGCCCCTCAGCAAGCCGCGCTGGATTCGGGCCAAAGCGCCCAACACACCGGCCGTCGCCCGTCTGAAAAAAATCCTGCGTGATAAGAATCTCTACACCGTGTGCGAGGAGGCAGCCTGCCCCAATATTGGGGAGTGCTTTGGTCACGGCACCGCCACTTTCATGATCATGGGCGAAATCTGTACGCGCCGCTGCCCCTTCTGTGATGTCGCCCACGGCAAACCGAACCCACTCGATCAGGATGAGCCGCAAAACCTGGCGATGACGATCCAGGCGATGGAACTGAAGTACGTGGTAATTACTTCCGTGGATCGGGATGACCTGCGGGATGGGGGTGCCGGACACTTTGCCGCCTGCATCACGGCAACTCGCCAACAGAGTCCCAACACCGGCATCGAGATCCTGGTCCCCGATTTCCGCGGCCGGATGGACGTCGCGCTGGACATTCTGTCCCAAACACCACCGGACGTGTTCAACCATAACCTGGAAACGGTGCCCCGCCTGTATCGTCAGGCACGCCCCGGCGCAGATTACGCCTGGTCATTACAGTTGCTGCAGGAGTACAAGGCCCGGCACCCCCAAGTTCTTACCAAATCAGGGCTGATGTTGGGACTGGGAGAAACCCTGGAGGAAGTGGCCGAGGTAATGCGCGATCTGAGGGAACAAAACTGTGACATGCTGACCCTGGGGCAATACCTGCAACCCAGCCAGCACCACCTGGCCGTGAGCCGTTACGTCACTCCCGATGAATTCCGACAACTGGAAGAGCTCGGTTATGAGCTGGGTTTTGGTAATGTCGCCAGCGGCCCGATGGTGCGTTCCTCCTACCATGCCGACCTGCAGGCCGCCGGTAAAAAGATACAGTAACAACACCATCACCTGAACGGATTGTGGAAGTCCTGCTGATTAAGATTATCCAGACCCTGCTACTGCCGCCGGGATTGATGATCCTGCTGATGCTAGGGGGATACCTTCTCGCCAAACGTATGCCGCGCACCGGCAAGTCAATATACATTAGCGGGTTTGTTTTACTTGTACTGGCGAGCTTACCCATTGTGGCCGAGTTCAACATACGACTGCTGTATACCAGGCCTGTACTGCCAGCGGCAGAAATAGAAAACCCATCTGCTGGGGCAATCGTCATTCTCGGTGGCGGAAGGATTCATCACTCCCCCGAATATGGCCATGACATTCCAGCCAATGCCGTCTTGCAACGACTTCGTTATGGCGCTTTATTACATCGTCAAACCAGCCTCCCCATCCTGGTGAGTGCTGGCAATGTCTATAGCACGACAAAATCAAGTGAAGCAGTATTAATGCGCGATGTACTGCAAAATGATATGAACACGCCGGTTCGTTGGATTGAAGGTCAATCTCGCACGACCTGGGAGAATGCCAGCTACAGCAAGACCGTGCTTGCACAAGACAACATTAATCGTATTTATCTTGTCACCCAGGGATCGCATATGACTCGTTCTGTGATGGCTTTTGAGGCCGCGGGTTTTGAGGTGCTACCGGCCCCTACCGGTTTCGCTACTGGAAAAAGTGAACTACCACTTCTTATCAGGCTATTACCCGCTGCTTGGGCAATTAAAAAAAATAGCGAATTTATGCACGAAGTATTGGGGATCCTTTGGTACAAGTTACGCTATTAGACCTGATGACAAACAAGCGATTCACTTTATTCAAAACAACACTTGGCCCGCTTGATAACCTCATAGGCCACAAACCTTAAACTGGTAAGTTAACCCAGCGGAAAACGTTCCATCAGGTAACAGAGACAATCCTGTTTAATAATATCCAGATCCAACGTCAGCATGGAAGGCATAACCGGGGTACGAGTTTGAATCCAACGACCATTGGTCTCGAAAAATCGTGCACTGACATCCTGATTCTGTTCATCACGCACATGAAAGGCCTGCTTGCCAGGAGTCCGTACTTGACCAAATGCGGTTCCGGCGGGCAGTTCATTGAAATTAAAGCGATCAATATCCGGTAACAAGCAAATGTCGTCGCTCTCGTTACTAAACCCCACCTCCAGTTCAGGCGAAATCTTGACCGTGGCCACCGTATGGAACAGATCCAGATCATGCGGCGTTACCGGGTGTTCCGGGAATGCCGACAAATGCAAACAAGCATCCAGATAATCCAGCACATGCCTTGCGCCCTCTATCATTCCGGGTTGGCCGCATTCCACTGTCACCGACGGGCAGAGTGGTGCCATGACCATAGACATCACGGTATCGGGCTTGATGAAGTACACCACCGTGCGCCCAAAAAGCGTGGCAAGATGTAAATAGGACTGATCGAGTCGATTGACGCAGGCGTAATGCGGATTTTTACCCGTATTGTTATGAACGTCGACTGAGGCAAACAGCTCTAACTTACTGACTTCCTCGATAACCTGTCTTGCCATGTGATGCTCGGGAGAGTCGCCATCGCATTTCCAAATCCGATTATAGTCGGGTTGCTCAGGGAGATGACGCTGAACATGCCGCGCGGCAGCAACATTACCAATAAACAGGCACACCGAACGGGGTAAAGGCCGCTTGCTATATTTAATCAATAACTCCCGCGCGGCTTCCCAACCGGTCGTTTCATTGCCATGCAGTAACACCGAAATAAACAAGGTGTCCGTCTTTTGCCCAGCGAGATGAATCAATGACGGTCCCGGCAAGATTTCATGCAGGCGGGTCGCATCCCGCTCCAGCAAGCCATGGGGAAGTTGGTCAAAGATATGCAACATAGTCTTGGCTGTTAAATTGTCCACTCGTGTATCGGTTTACCGCTTTCCTGCCGCTCAATATAGGCCGCCGCCAGCGCCGTCATGTCAGCGCCGTGTTTGCTAACGAAAGCTCGCTGCCAGTTTGCACCATTCATGCCGGAACGCAATCGTTCAGTAATAACTTCCAGATAGGTCTGGCGATCATGCTTTTCTACCCCGAGTTGCCTCAACCCGCTTTCGGCCATGGGTAAAAGCTGCTGTTCAAGCAGGTCATGCGCTGCATGGATCTTATCGTCTGTCCAACTGAGTTGTGCCCGCAACCCAAAGCGGGCCGCCGCATAAAAATTATCCCGTGCTTTATCAAACTTAATGAAGTTTTCAGGGGCAGGTTCCATTTCAGACAGGGTTGTCACAACCCCGTAATAGAATGCCGCATTCGCCAGTGTATCAATCATACTCGGTCCGGCCGGAACGACGCGATGTTCAAGGCGAAGATGAGGTTTGCCTTCTGCATCAAAGCCCACCAGAGGCCGATTCCATCGCCAGATCGTGCCATTATGCAAGCGCAGATGTCGCAACTCAGGGTTGTTCTCACCATAGGAAACCGGTAACAGGATCGGATAATGCTCCAGGTTTTCCTGGAACAATTCCATTAATGATCCACGCACATAACCGGTCCCAAAGGTCACGCGTCGAATCGGGCCAAACATGGCGCCATCATAACCGCCGACTGCAACGGCTTGCTCAAAGACCGGAATACGGGTTTCGGCCCATAAGTTCTTACCGAATAAAAAGGGCGAGTTAGCAGTTAGTGCCACCATGGGGGCCGCCAGGATCAAACTGGCATTATAGGCACGCACCGCCTGTTGAGGATTTAGTTGCATATGAATTTGAAACGAGGTGGTAGCTGATTCCAGCATCACATCACGATGCGTGACTCGCAGATGTTCTTCACCATTAATATCGAACACCAACGGCTTACCCTTACGCATTCGTACCACTTCACGATTGAGGGCGCGATAGCGCTCCATCTGGGACATGTTCGCCAAATGCAAATCTTCATTCTTTACTGTAGGCAGGATACCAATCATCGCCAGCTGACAATGCAACTGCTCTGCCGTGTCATGACAATGCTGCCAGGTCTTAATCAACTCCGCATGCATGGCCGAAAATACGTGGCCGGTCAAACTACGCGGCGTGCTGTTAACCTCAATATTGAAGCTTGCCAGTTCCGGGCTGGCCAGTGGATCGGCAAGTTGCTCAAGGAATTCGGCATTTCTGGGTGCCGGGTGGTAATGCTCATCGACTAACCAGGCTTCCAGTTCAAAACCGGCGACTGGATGCACATCTACAAAGCGTGATTCAGCAAACCATGCCGCCAACGTTTCCGTTTCGGCTTGCAACTGCTGCTTGAATTGCGCGTAGTCTTCGGCGGTAAAATGGCTGCTTTGGATCTCTTCGCCCATGCTCTAATCCTTTGCTGGAGTTACCGCTTTTTTTGCAATATTAGATCCAACTCGGCTAAACGCTCGGGTGTGCCGATGTCATACCAATACCCTCGATAGTGTTCACCCTTCACCTGATTTGAAGCCATCGCTTTTTTTAACAGGGGCGCCAGCGGCCGTATCCCCGGCTCGAGCCCGGCAAACAGCTGCGGATGATAAACCCCGATGCCGCTGTAGGTCAGTTTTGACTCGCCTTCCGCCTGCAAACTTCCATTGTTAAGACAAAAGTCACCCTGCGGATTATGCGCCGGGTTATCCACCATCACCAGGTGCGCAAGGCCATCAGGATGATGCGGCAACCGTTGCAACGGATAGTCACACCAAGTATCGCCGTTAATAACGATGAAGGGCTCGGTTCCCAATCGCGCTAAAGCCTGAACGATCCCTCCTGCCGTTTCCAATGCCTCGGGAATTTCCGGCGAATATTCAATCCGCAAACCATACCGATCGCCATTACCCAGGCGTGACTCGATTTGTTCTCCTAACCAGGCGTGATTAATGATGACGTCATTAACACCTGCTTGCTGCAAAGCTGCCAGATGATATTCAATCAATGCCTTGCCACCCACCTCAAGCAGCGGCTTGGGCGTATGAGCAGTTAGCGGTCGCATACGTTCACCGCGACCAGCAGCAAGGACCATGGCTCTCATGAATGCGTTTACCTCACTACAATCTAGCTGCCGAACAAACCGAAACAGGCTAATCCTTATCCACCGCTATGGCGCACTCCACCAATTCAATGAGCGGCCTTAATACCGGGTAATCCTTGCCAACATCAATTACATACCCCAGCGTGCGAGGAATATCCTCAAGATAGCCAGGTTTTCCGTCACGATAATTCAGCCGAGCAAAGATGCCACTGGCTTTAAGATGGCGCTGTATTCCCATTAAATCAAACCAATTTAAAAACTGTGCCTCGCTGACATTCTCAAACAAGCCCTCAGATCGCGCTTGCCTGTAATACTGGTACGCCCAGTTCACAACCTGTTCCCGCGGCCAGGCGATATAACAATCTCGTAACAGCGATACCAGATCATAGGTAATGGGCCCAACAACCGCATCCTGAAAATCAAGAATGCCGGGGTTGGGAGAACTCACCATCAGGTTACGGGAATGATAGTCACGATGCACAATCACACGGGGCTGTTGCAATGCTTGATCCGCCAGATAAGTGAATGCCGCATCAATGGTTGCGTTTTCACTCCCGGTTAATGGCAATCCAAGATGCCGTTGGAGATACCACTGGCGGAACAATTCCATCTCATTCATTAATAAACTACGGTCATAAGGTGGTAAGTCAGCCGCCCCATGTGCCTGCAACCTTAACAGTGCCTGCAGCGCATCGTCATACAGATTCTCCACTGTGTCCGCATTCAACTCTGACAGATACACTCGATCGCCCAGATCGGTTAGCAGTAGGAATCCCTGTTGCAAATCCTGACGCAGCACCACCGGCACATGCAAGCCGATACCTGCCATAAGCGAAGAGACATGAATGAAGGGAAGGCAGTCTTCCTGTTCAGGAGGTGCATC